>CANOCD010000269.1 GCA_947564495.1 uncultured Angelakisella sp.
ATTCGGAGCTGTTTCAGGATTCGCTCGTTATCATTGGCATTATCGATCTCTTTATCGCGGCCAATAACAAAAAGAAGTAACCGCCACGCTTCCCCAAGCCACGGTTACTTCTTTTAACCAATCGGGGGGCTGACCGCTTATCGACAGCGCCCTTTTGTCTCTATTATACCGCAAACAGCTGTTTTGTCAAGAGCTGCGGAGATTCCGTTTCCGCTTCCCCCACCAGAGGCGGGGGGGAAGCCCTATTAAAGCGGAGGCCAGAAATTTGTGAGAGGAGAGGTCCCCATGACCAAAAAGGAGCTGCTGGACCGCTGTGCCCGGGATGGGGAGGAGCGCGTCCTTCTGGCCCGTGTGCTGGACAAGCTGGAGCTGTCCCGGAGCCGGGGGGTCCCAGCCCGCACCGCCTTTCTCTCCCCCGGGGAACAGGCGTCGGCGGCCGGTCTGCTCCAGGCCTGCGGACAGCCCCGGTGTCTGTTCTGGGGCGGGTATCCGGACAGCGAGCGGAAGGCCTGTTTTTTCCTGGCCCCCTGGCAGGAGGCGGAGGACCTGGCGCTCACCATGGACGAGCATCTGGCCGCCGTCCAGGCCAGCTTTCCGGGGGAGGCCAGTCTGACCCACCGGGACATTCTGGGTTCCCTCATGGGGCTGGGGCTGGACCGGGCGCTACTGGGGGACCTTCTCCTGCCCCGGCCCGGGGTCTGCCAGGCGGTGGCGCTGCGGGAGGCCCTGCCCATCCTCTTGTCCCAGTGGGAGAGCGCCGGGCGGTGGAGGGTGCGGCTGGAGGAGCTGCCCCTGTCCCAGCTTACCCCCGTCTCCGCCCAGGTAAAGACCATCCGGGACACAGTGGCCGCCCTCCGGCTGGACGCGGTGGCGGCGGCGGGCTTTTCCCTGTCCAGAGGGAAGGCGGCGGACCTGATCACCTCTGGCAGGGTGTCCCTCAACCACCGGGAGTGCCTCAAGCCGGACCGCCAGGTAGCCCGGGGGGATGTGATTACCTGCCGGGGGCTGGGCAAGTGCGTGGTGGAGGAGCTTCCCGGCCAGTCCAGAAAGGGCAGGACCATGGTGGTGCTGGAGCGGTATGTGTAGGCCCGATAAAAATTTTTCCACGGGACCCGGAACTTTTTTCTGGGTCCTGCGTCTATTATTAAGAGGTATATCGAAAGGAGGAGAGCCGCGGTGAAGCAGCTTCTTAATGATTCTTTAAGAATTTGTAATCACTCTGTAATTGCCTATTCCCGACGGCCAGGCATATAATAGGAACCGATGGACAACCGCAGGTCTGCCCGGAGGCTGAACGCCCCGGGCGATACTGTTCCAGGATAGGAGGAGACCAGACATGGCAGAAGTGAAAGACAACCAGGCCGTACCCGTGGAGGAAGCGGCCGCACCTGTGCAGGCCGGACCGGAGGCCCCGCCCCCCGGCCCCCCGAAGGCCAAAAAGCCGGCCGGGAAGGGACGGCAAAAGATCATCAAGCGGCTGATTGCCCTGGGGTTGGCGGCGGCGATTTTAGGGGGCGGCGGCTTCGCCCTGTACCGCTTCCTCACCGCCACTGACGAGGAGGTGGGGGAGATCTTCCCCGCCACGGCGATGATCGGCACCATCCAGAGCAAGGTGTCCGGCCGGGGGACCGCACGGGCCAAGGAGTCGGCCGCCATCACCCTGACCCAGAGCGGCATTGTGGAGGAGGTCTTTGTCACCGGCGGCCAGACCGTCATGGCCGGCGACCCGCTGTACACCATCTACAGCGAGGCCGCAGAGACCCAGCTGTCCCAGGCCCAGGAGGAGATGGACAAGCTGCTGGAGGAGGCCAACAACCTCACCGTCCGGGCCCCCTTCTCCGGCAAGCTGATCGAGGTGCAGGACTTCCAGATCGACCAGCAGGTGGGCGAGGGCGCCAAGGTGGCCACCCTGGTCAACGACAAGCAGCTGAAGCTGTCCCTCTATTTCAGCTACGCCTATGAGAACGACATCTATGTGGGCCAGAGTGTGGACGTGTCCATCCCCGCGATGATGCGCTCCTTCACAGGCCGGGTGGACAAGATCAACCGGGTGAGTTTCATCTCCACCGAGGGGGCCGTCCACTTTGAGGTGGAGATCGTCTTTGACAACCCCGGCACCCTCACCGCCGGCATGGACGCCTCCGCCGTCCTCACCGCCGGCGACGGCTCGGCGATCTACCCCTACCAGAATGGACAGACCGAGTACTTCGAGACCCGGGACGTGCTGGCCAAGGCCTCCGGCCCGGTGGCCGGGCTGGGCAACCTGCTGGACTACGCCAATGTGGAAGCCGGCGAGGCCCTGCTGTACTTAGGCTCCTCCACCATTGACGAGAAGATCCAGGAGCAGCAGAAGAAGCTGGAAGAGGCCCAGGAGGCCATGGCCGACTTCAACGCCGTGGCCCCCATCGACGGCACCGTCACCTCCTGCAACCTGGTGGAGGGCCAGGAGGTGAAGAGCGGCGACACGGTGATCATGATCTCCAACAACGTGACCATGCTGGTCACCATCAGCGTGGACGACCGAAACATCTCCTTTATCAAGCCGGGCAGCTATGTGGACCTGAAGGACTACAACGACAACGTATTCCAGGGCCTGGTCACCTCCATTGACATGTCCGGCTCCCAGGGGGGCGACGGCATGATGGGCGGCATGGGCGGCTCCAGCAGCGGCACCAAGTACCCCGTCACCCTGACGGTGGACAACTTCGGCGGCGAGCTGATGGAGGGCATGGGCCTGCAATACTCCTTTGTCACCAGCGAATCGGAGGCCTGCGTCATGGTGCCCACCGCCTGCGTGCAGTACTTCCCCGACATGGACGGCAACCGGTGCTCAGTGGTCTTTGTCCAGCGGACGGAGCGGCCCGACGACGTGCCTGAGCTGCAATTCCCCGAGATTCAGCCCGGCGTGAAGCGCACCTTCCCCACCGAGGAGGAGGGGTATTACCCGGTCGTCGTGGAGACCGGCATCGCCGACGCCCAAAATGTGGAGATCAAGTCCGGCGTGGAGGACGGGGACACCGTGTTCCTCAACTACACTGTCACCGACAGCAGCTACGGCTGATCGAGGTGTCCGGTATGCTGATCGACATTCGAGACCTCTATAAGATCTACAACGAGGGCAAGGAGAGCGAGGTCCGGGCTCTGGACGGGGTGTCCCTCCAGATCGACCGGGGGGAGTTTGTGGCCATCGTGGGCCAGTCGGGCTCGGGCAAGTCCACCATGATG
>CANOCD010000270.1 GCA_947564495.1 uncultured Angelakisella sp.
CCATAAGAATCCCGCAAATTCCCTTGTGTTCCGAATATCTGACCTTTGTTGTTGAATTTTGATAAAATATTACCCTGGAGGAGAAAGAAAGGGGAATTTTCCCGGATGGGAGGCCGAGGCCGGGGCCGGGAGGACCTTCCCGGGGGAAAAGTCCCGTGGGGCCCCGTGTCGAAAATTGTCTTGCACGCTACAATTTTGGCAGCAAAACCAGTCCCGCCCGACACCGAAAAGTTCGACAAAAAATTATCGGGCGCTATCGCCTCTCCCCCTCTTTTTCCGGTATCGTATTAAGGTAAGGGAAAGGAAACGGTCCTTTCCAATTTGCAGCAAAAGAGGAGCGTGATCGGTATGCACAAGCAATTCCCCCATCTTTTCACCCCCGGCATGATCGGCAACGTGGAGATCAAAAACCGTATCTGCAAAGCCCCCCAGACCTCCGGCCTGAGCCATATGGACGGCTCGGTCTCGGAGCGGCTGGTCCGGTACTATGAGGACCTGGCCATGGGCGAGGTGGGCATGATCATCGTGGAGTACGCCTACGTGGACCGGCTCTACAGCAAGTCCGCCTCCAACCAGCTGGGCATCTGCGACGACGAGTACATCGTCGGCCTGGGATGGCTGGCCGACGCCATCAAGAACGCCGGGTCGGTGCCCTGCATCCAGATCGAGCACTGCGGCCGCCAGCGGTTCCTGGGCCCCCCCATGAAGTCCGCCTCCCCCAACCCCTGGCCCCTGATGTACCAGCGGTACGGCCAGGCCGCCATCCCCGAGGAGCTGACCATCGCCGAGATCCACGAGATCATCGAGAACTTCGGCAAGGCCGCCAAGCGGGCCAAGGACGCCGGGTTCCAGGTGGTGGAGATCCACGGGGCCCACGGCTACCTCATCACCAACTTCCTCTCCCCCTTCACCAACCAGCGCACCGACTGGTACGGCGGCAGCCGGGAGAACCGTTTCCGCTTCCTGGAGCAGATCTTCACCCGGTGCAAAGAATATGTCGGGGAGGACTTCCCCCTCATCGTCCGCCTCAGCGGCACCGATTACGAGCCGAACGGCATGACCATCGAGGACACCATCTACTACGCCAAGCGGCTGGAGGAGATGGGCTGCGCCGCCATCGACGTCAGCGGCGGCGACCATCACCAGATGGTCCACCAGGTCACCCCCATGCAGCTCTCCAAGGGCCACAACGTCTGGGCGGCGGCGGCCATCAAGAAGGAGGTCTCCATCCCCGTCTTTGCCACCGGCTCCATCACCCTGCCCGACTACGCCGAGGAGATCCTGGCCTCCGGCCAGGGGGACTTCATCAGCATGGGCCGTCCCCTGCTGGCCGATCCCTACTGGGCCAAGAAAGCCCTGGAGGGCCATCCCGAGGACATCTCCCCCTGCATCCGCTGCAACGAGGGCTGCCTGGACCGGGGCAACCACCTGGGCAAGTCCATCAACTGCACCATGAACCCCCTGCTGGGCTTCGAGGACGCCCTGGCCATCCATCCAACCGACGCCCCCAAGAAGGTGGCGGTTGTGGGCGGCGGCCCCGCCGGGATGAAGGCCGCCGCCGTGGCCTTTGACCGGGGCCATGAGGTCACCCTCTTCGAGCAGCGCAAGCTGGGCGGGTTCCTCCACGAGGCTTCGGTGCCCGAGTTCAAGGCGGACATCCGCAACGCCCTGCGTTATCTCACCGTCCAGGTGGAAAAGCGGGACATCAAGGTGGTGGAGAAAGCCGCCACCGCCGCCGACCTGGCCGGGTTTGACGCCGTCATCATCGCCACCGGCGCCGCCGGTATCCACCTGCCCGTCCCCGGCGGGGACCGCAAGAATGTCCGCCTGGCGGTGGACGCCCTCAACGAGGGCTGCGCCGGCATCAGCGGCAACATCGTCGTGGTAGGCGGCGGCCTTATCGGCACCGAGACTGCGGTGCAGCTCTCCCTGTCCAAGGAGAACAAGGTCACCATCGTGGAGATGCTGCCCCAGATCATGAAGGATTGCAGCGATTCCGACCACATCGTTTACACCGATATGATCAAGGAGAACGGCATCCAGGTCCTTACCTCCTCCCGTGTGGTGGAGATCAACGACCAGGGCGTCGTGGTGGAAGGCAAGGGCCGCAGGACCATCCCGGCGGACCACGTGCTGGTGGCTGTGGGCCTGGCGCCCCGGCATCAGCTGGCCGACGAGCTGAAGGCCGCCGGCAAGAAGGTGGTCGTGGTGGGCGACTGCGCCAAAGTGGGCAAGATCTACGACGCCATCCACACCGGCTACAAGGCGGGCCTGAAGATCTGATCAAAAGCCAATACAACTGATACCCCCGGTGGGGGGAGGGACCTCCTCCAAAACCTCCCCCCGCCATTTTTCTATTGAAAGAGGGGATATGTATGAGCGGAAAACCTCTTGACTACCTATGGGCATTTCTCATCGGCGGGGCCCTTTGCACGGGGGCCCAGCTGGTCTTTGAGCTGCTGGTGAGCGCCGGGGTGGAGTTCGGCCTGGCCATCACCCTGATGCTGGCCATCGCCTGCGCCGTCAGCGGCGTCTTTACCGTTCTGGGACTGTACCAAAAACTGGAGGGCCTGGGGGGCTTTGGGGCGATGCTGCCCTTTACCGGATTTTCAGCGGCCATCATCGAGTTCACCGCCGCCGCTTTGGACCAGGGGGATTCCCTGGTGGCGGCGGCTAAGAAGGGGCTGGCCGCAGCGTTTCTGATCTTTGGCGTGGGCTTTCCGGTGGCCCTGGGCGTGGCGGCGCTGGCCGCCTTTCTGTAAGGGGGGCGCTGCGGTATGATGTATCTTCACGCCTTTCTGCTGGGCGGGGCGTTCTGCCTGCTGACCCAGCTGGCTTTTCGGGTGACCAGGCTGTCGATCCCGGTGATCTTGACGGCTGCCTTTTGCGTGGGGGTGGTCCTCACGGCTTTGGGGTGGATGGACCCGCTCACGGGATTTGGGCAGTCTGGGATGTTCCTGCTGCTTTACGGCGGGGGCGAGGCTGCCTACCGTGGAATGGTAAGTTTGCTGGCGGGGGAGCCGGGGGCGATCCTGCGGTATATTGCGCTGGTGCTGTTTTGCTTTGCCGTGGGGATCGGCGGCGGGGTGGCGCTGCACCGCCGGGACAAGCACTAGGCAGCAATCGAGCCAGGCAAAGTTTAGGGCCGCCCTTTTTCAAAGGGCGGTAGGGTCCAGGGGCGACGCCCCTGGTCGCTCCCCGCAGGGAGCGAAATGCCC
>CANOCD010000271.1 GCA_947564495.1 uncultured Angelakisella sp.
CCACCCCGGTGCTGAGGATGAAGAAGTCCTCGCAGACCAGCTTCTTGTCCAGGGCGATCCGCTCCGCCCCCGTCTCGTATTTCACCGTCATGGCCAGGTCCAGGGCGGACTGGGTGTCGGTGATGACCTTCTCCGTCCCGGTGACCAGGGCGATGACCGGGCCCTTCTCTGTCTGTATCGCTTCGATCTTCATGTCGTGTTTCCTTTCTGTTCTATGGTCATTCCGGGAAGTGGGCGAACTTTTCCTCCACCACCAGCGGGCTCACCGTCCCGGAGGAAAGCTCGGTGAGCTCCCGGGCAAAGGCGGGGAGCCGGTCGGCCTTGCAGAGCAGCCGCAGCCGCACCCCTTCGGCAAAGACGCTGTCCAAGGTCTGGACTTCGTGTTTGGGCAGGATGTAGGTGGCCTTGCCGTAAAAATCGTACCCCATGTCCAGCTCCAGGACGGCGGCGGGACACATATTCAGCACCCGGGCGGCGTCCACGGCGGTCTTGGCCCCCTGGGCGTAGGCCCGGACCAGCCCCCCGGCCCCCAGGAGGACACCGCCGAAGTACCGGGTCACCACCACCGCCACGTCCACCAGCCCCTCCCGGAGGACCACCTCCAGCACCGGCTTTCCCGCCGTGCCCTGGGGCTCCCCGTCGTCGGAAAACCGGGAGAGGTGCCCCTCCCGGAGGACGTAGGCGTAGACGTTGTGGGTGGCCTCCCGGTGGCGCTCCCGGACGCTGTTCACAAAGGCCACGGCCTCCTCCTCGGTCTGCACCGGGGCGATCTGGCCGATGAACCGGGACCGCTTCTCCACAAACTCGTCCTGAGCCGGGGCCTCGATGGTGCGGTAGCCCTCCGCCATGGGGGTGACCTCCTTTCCGGTACAGAAAAGCGGTCCAAGGTCTTGCCTTGAACCGCCTCTGCCACGTGTTACTTGCCCAGGTTGAAGCGCCGGTTGAAGCGGTCTACCCGTCCGCCGGTGTCCACCAGCTTCTGCTTGCCGGTGAAGAAGGGGTGGCACTTGGAGCAGATCTCCACACGGATCTCCGGCTTGGTGGACCGAGTCTCGATGACGTTGCCGCAGGCGCAGCGGATCACCGAGGGGCCGTACTTGGGATGGATACCGTCTTTCATTTTTTTCACCTCTTTCATGTACCGGGGGATGATGCTGCACATCCCCCTATGGCACTGGAAGAAACCAATGCAACAGATGTATTCTATCACAGCCGGAAGGGAAAAGCAAGTCTTATTTTCCGATCCCCAGGATTTTCTCGATGTCCCCCTGGAGGGCCGCCTTTTTGGCCTGGGCGGCGGGGAGGTCAGCGGCCTTGACCATGTAGTACACCTTCAGCTTGGGCTCGGTGCCGGAGGGCCGGACGATGACGCTGTCCTCCCCCAGGGTGTAGCTGAGAACGTTGGCCGGGGGCATCTTCACCCCGCCCACGTCGGGGCAGGCGGTCTTGTAGTCGGTGACAGCGGTGACAGCCGCCCCGGCGATGGCCTTGGGGGGCTCCTTCCGCAGGCTTTCCATGATGCCGGACATCTTGGCCATGCCGTCGGCCCCGGGGAAGGTGTAGCTGTCCACCTGGTTGAGGTACCGGCCGAACTTTGCGTACATCTCGTCCAGGGCCTCCCCCAGGTTCTTGCCCTGGGCCCGGTACCAGGCCGCCATCTCGCAGATGAGCATGGAACCGTCCACGGCGTCCTTGTCCCGGACATAGCCCCCGGAAAGGTAGCCGTAGCTCTCCTCAAAGCCCAGAAGGTACCGGTCGGCTTCCCCGGCCTCCTCCAGCTTGGCGATCTGCTCCCCGATGTACTTGAAGCCGGTGAGGACGTTGCGGACCTCGATGCCGTACTCCTGGCAGATGGCGTCGGCCATGGAAGTGGTCACCAGGCTCTTGACCACCACGGGACGCTCCGGCATGGTGCCGTTTTTGATCTTGCTGCGGGCGATGTAGTCGATGAGGAGGCACCCCATCTCGTTGCCGGTGATGAGCCGGGGGGAGCCGTTCTGGAGGACGGCGGTGCCCACCCGGTCGCAGTCCGGGTCGGTGGCAAGCAGGAGGTCGGCCCCCAGCTTCTCGGCCAGATCAAGGCCCTTCTGCATGGCCTCCAGGATCTCGGGGTTGGGGTAGGGGCAGGTGGGGAAGTTGCCGTCGGGCATCTCCTGCTCCGGGACCACGGTGATGTCGGTGATGCCCATCCGCCCCAGGACGGTGAGGACCGACCGGCGGCCCGCCCCGTTGAGGGGGGTGTAGACCAGCTTGAGCCCGGCGTCCTTGCAGAGCCCGGGGTTGATCTGCTCCTCCAGCACCCGGTTCAGGAATTTCTGGATCAGCTCCTCCTCGATGATGCGGATCATCCCGGCGGCGACAGCCTCGTCGTAGTCGGCCAGCTTCACCCCGGTGAACAGGTCGGTCTCCCCGATCTTCGCCATGACGGCGGAGGCGGTCTCCCCGGTGATCTGGCAGCCGTTCTCGTCGTAGGCTTTGTAGCCGTTGTACTTGCTGGGGTTGTGGCTGGCGGTGATGTTGATGCCGGCGGCGCAGCCCAGCTCCCGCACGGCGTAGGAGAGGGCCGGGGTGGGCATCAGCTCTCCGTAGAGCCAGGCAGGGATGCCGTTGGCGGCAAAGACCCGGGCCGTCTCCCGGGCGAAGAGCTCCGAGTTGATGCGGCTGTCGTAGGCCACGGCGGCGGTGGGGTGGTCGAACCGGGCTTTGAGCACGTCGGCGTAAGCCTGGGTGGCCCGGCGGACGGTGTAGATGTTCATCCGGTTGGTCCCGGCCCCCAGCACCCCCCGCAGCCCGGCGGTGCCGAACTCCAGGTCGGTGTAGAAGCGGTCCTTGATCTCCGCCTCCTGCCCCTCGATCTCCCGAAGCTCCTTGGCAAGGGCCTCGTCCTCCAGCTTCTGCTCTGCCCAGCGGCGGTACTCCTGCATGATCTCCATAAAACGGTCGCTCCTTTCCCGTTGTCACCGCCTTTGGGGCGGTATTTTCCATTCTCCTATATTGTAGTACAGGACAACAAATAAGTCAAGAAAGGTCTTGTAAAAATTAGGCAAATCCACTATACTTAGTACAGAACTTTCCCGACATTTTTTGTCATACGGAAAACCAATTAAAATAAGATAAATCCTTATATAATTGGTTTTTCGATGAGACGGGGCGGCGCGAAGCGACGCCAGCACGCAAAGCGTGCGTATCGCCGACTTTTAGTCGGTGATTAGTAT
>CANOCD010000272.1 GCA_947564495.1 uncultured Angelakisella sp.
AACCAGAGACAGGCCCCAGGATGCACGCCCAAAGAGCGCACGCCCAAAGGGTCACAGCCTAACGAAACAAACAGCGTCGGCAATCAGGAGCACAGCCCAGCACATTCCGGATTCGGCCCCAGCCGGGGCCTGTCCGGAAGGCCAACCAGTACAAGGCGAAAAAACCGCTCCTGCGACTAAGTGTCGGAACAGTCTCGTTACCGGCCGCGTGCTGTCACTTCGCTTTTACCCTGTAAAGGTCATAAACTTTCCACCCTTACCAAAGCCCGTTTTTCAAGCACGCAGCCGGTTTTGTTAGACCCGTTCCTATCATTCAACGCCCCAATCCTTGCATCGGTACAGACGGTAACCGCCTAGGGGCATTTCGCCCGCTACGGCGGGCGACCAGGGGCGTCGCCCCTGGACTCCGTGCCCTAACGGGACTACGTCCCTTCGGGCACGTGGGCTACGCCCAGTCCTTTGAAAAGGGCGGCCCTAAACTTTGCCTGTCTCGATTGCGACCTTGTACTTGCCCATCCCCCCAACTACTGCCGAAAGGAGGCGGCGGCCCTTGCCCAAAACCACCCAGTTTGAAAAACTCCGTAAGTCCCGCCGCCGGAAACGCTTCTTCCGCCGAACCCTCGGCCTCCTGGCCGCTGTCATCCTAATAACCGCCTGCCTCGCCGTCATCGCCATCGTCTACCAGCTGGACCTCCGCAGCGGCCTGGAAAATACCATAGCCTCCATGAAAAACGGCCCCGGTTTCCCCATCTCCCTGGCAGAAATGAACCCCCAGGCCCTCCTCCCCATGGGCTCCGACGTCGCCGTGGCCACCAACTCCGGCACCTTCCTCTACAACTCCAACGGCGCCCTGATGAACAGCTGCCTCAACGACTACCGCACCCCCCAGGTCAAAGCCGCCGGGGGCAAACTCCTCTCCTACGACCTGGGCGGCACCGGCCTGAGGGTGGATAACAAGGCCAAAAACCTCTACCAGACCACCGTCACCGGCGCCCTCCTGGCCGCCGACCTCTCCCAGACCGGCGCCCTGGCCGTGGCCCAGACCACCCCCGGCGCCACCGCCCTGGTCTCCGCCTACAACCCCCGGTTTGAACTCATGTACTCCTGGACCGTCCAGGACAGCTACATCACCGGCGTCTCCCTCTCCAACCGGGGGGATATGATGTCCTGCGCCGGCCTCACCATGGAGGGCCAGCATATCGTCTCCTACCTCCGTGTCCACCACTTTGACCAGGACGAGGAAGCCGCCAAGGTCCCCCTCCCCGACGAGGTCATCGCCTCCATGGTCTGGACCGACGCCGGGGAGATCCAGGTGGTCACCGACAAAAGCCTCTGCCTCTTCGACAGCCAGGGGGAGCAGCTGGCCAAGGTCGCCCTCCCCAACCAGCCCCTCACCTTCGAGAACATCCCCGGGGCCCTCTACGTCGCCTACGGGGACTACCGGGACCCCGGGGGGGTCACCATCCTGGCCTACGACGGGATGCTGGAAAAGACCGGCTCCGCCACCGTCACCCGCCGCCTCCTCTCCCTCTCCGCCGACGGGGACCACCTCCTGGCCCTCACCGAGGGGGAGCTCTACCTGGGGGACCCCGCCCTCCGGGAGCTGAAACCCCGGGGCCGGGGGGACCTCTACCTGGTGGCCCTGGCGGGGAACCACATCTACGGCCTTGCCCCGGATGGCCTCATCTGGGATACTTTGTAAGCTACATACAAGCAGAAAGGATACTCTATGGACCTTCCGATGAATCTGATCTACGACCTTGTTTTGGGGCTGATCCTCCTGTCCATCCTCTATCGCTCCTGGCGCCAGGGCTTTGTGGCGACCCTGGTGCGGCTGGTCGGGACGGCGGCGGGATTCCTGGTGGCCTCCTTCCTCAGCCGGCCTTTGGCGGTGAAGATCTACGACGGCTTCCTCTCCAGCCGGGTGGAGGACTACGTGGCCGAGACCCTCCTGGCCCCGGAAAGCCCCCTTGCCGCCGCCCTGGCGGGATTGGACCACGCCGGGAGCGCTGCCCTCCAGCTTGTCTCCCAGTTCCTGTCGGACCGTGGCCTGGACTTCTTCACCATCGGCAGCGACGCCGGGGAGATGGGCCAGGAGATCCTCTCCGGCATCCTGGAGGGCGGGATGGAGCCTGCCGCCGTCATCGCCCGGGTGGCGGTGCGGCCCATGGTGCTGACGGTGCTGCAAACGGTGGTGTTCTTCGGCATCCTGTTCGTGGCGGGGATGGTGGTGCAGTTCGTCACCCGGATCGGCCTGGGGGTGAACCATATCCCCCTGGTGGGGGGCGTGAACCGGCTGGCGGGCTTGGCCTGCGGGGCGGTCTACGGGGTGCTGCTGGGGTATGTCATTGCCTCCGCCCTGCTCCTGCTGGCGGGGCTCGGGGGGAACCGCTGGGAGTGGCTCAACGCCGGCATCCTGCGGGACACGGTGCTGATCCGCGGCCTGCTGGAGCTCCGGGCGTGGCTGCCCTAAAAGCCAGATAAAAATCAGGGCCGCCCTTCTCAAAGGGCGGCCCTGATTTTTGCCTGGCTCGATCTTTACTATCCGCCTGGCTTACTTTTTATTGGTCAGATACCGCACGATCTCGGCGCCCATCTCCCCCAAGGGCAGCTGCTTCTGCACCGCCCCGATCTTGAAGGCCACCGCCGGCATCCCGTAAACCACGCAGGTCTCTTTGTCCTGCCCGACGGTGTAAGCCCCGGCCTGGCGCATCTTGAGAAGCCCCTTGGCCCCGTCGGCGCCCATGCCGGTGAGCAGCACCCCCATGGCGTTGGCCTTGGCCACATCCGCCACCGAGTCAAACAGCACGTCCACCGAGGGACAGTGCCCGCTCACCTTGGGCCCCTGCTCGCTGCGGACATAGTACCCCCGGGCGTCCTTGGCCAGCCGGAGGTGATACTCCCCGGCCCCGATGATGATCTTCCCCTGTTCCACCCGGTCCCCGGGCTCCGCCTCCTTTACCGACATCTTGCAGATGCGGTCCAGACGCTGAGCGTACATCTTGGTAAAGACCGGGGGCATATGCTGGACGATGACCACCCCCGGGGTGTTGGCGGGCAGGTCCCGCACCACCTCCAGGATGGCCTCGGTGCCCCCGGTGGATGCCCCGATGGCGATGATAGGGGCCTCCCCCGCAAAGGTCCTGCGGAGGGTCAGCGCCGGCCTGGCGGCGGCGGCAGCGGCGGCGTTGGCGGCAGCGGCGGCAGCCCCC
>CANOCD010000273.1 GCA_947564495.1 uncultured Angelakisella sp.
AGACACTCTGCGGAAGTATCCGCTGTGACCTTCTGTTTTTCTGCCGGGGTCATAGAAACCAGCCTCCGCAAAACCGAAAACCAACGACAAAAGCCAGCGAGACCCGCTGGCTTTTTGGCACCCCAAAGAAACCATCTTGACAATCCCCGGGCCCTGTGCTATGATTTTACTGTAAACATTTGTTCTTTATAGATTTCACATCCCCGACTAACCGCCGGAGCAATTTTCGCCCCGGCAGAAGATAACAGGAGGGCCGCCATGAATCCCGCCACGCCACAACCCACTCCCGAAAACGACCGCTTCCAAACAGTGGACGAGTTTCTCCGCAGTGTCCGCTGGGGCGGGGAGGTCGCCTTTCGGTGGAAGGGCCTCCAATATGGCATCTGCGCCGTGGTTCCCCCAACGGAGGACGGCGGGTCCGCCGCCGTAAAATACTGCGTCGCCTATGGGGACGGGAGCTGTGAAAGGTGGTACAACACCCCGGAGGACACCCTGGAACATCCCCTGGGGGAGGACCGCCTGGGGGACGTCATCACCCGGGCGGAGGTGCTGTACCGCAACCTTTAAGCCCCCATCCCCGGCCAGCCGGGTCCAGAAAGGAGAACGCCCCATGAACTGCTTCCAAGACCCCGCAGGGACCGACACCCGCTTCGGGAGCGTCCAGGACTTCCTTTTCGCCATGGAGCACGGCTGTGAGACCGAGTTCCTTTGGAAGGGCGTCCACTACGGGGCGGTCCGTTACGGGACGGACAACAAGGTCACCGTCTATGTTGCAATGCGCCCCGAGACCGAGGGGGTGTATGACACCGCCGAGGAGGCCCTGGACTACCGCCTGGGGGAGGACCGCCTGGGGGACGTCATCACCCGGATCGAACTGCTGTACCGAACCATTTAGAATATTCACGCCCAACAGGAAATCATAACGCTATGGAAAAGATCTACGCCGCCATCGACCTGAAAAGTTTCTACGCCTCCACCGAGTGCATCCGGCGGGGGCTGGACCCTTTGACCACAAACCTGGTGGTGGCGGATGAGTCCCGCACCGAAAAGACCATCTGCCTGGCCGTCACCCCCGCCTTGAAAAGCCACGGCATCCCCGGCAGGGCCCGGCTCTTCGAGGTGGTGCAGAAGGTGGAGGAGATCAACCGCCAGCGCCGGGGCCGGGCGCCGGGGGGACGGTTCACCGGCCGCTCTACCGACGCCGGAGAACTGCGGGACCACCCGGAGCTGGCCCTGGACTACCTTGTCGCCCCGCCCCAAATGGCCCTCTACCTGGAGGAGAGCACCCGGGTCTTTTCGGTCTACCTCAAATATGTCGCCCCGGAGGACATCATCAGCTATTCCATCGACGAGGTCCTCATGGACCTCACCCCCTACCTGGCCGCCTGGGGGCTATCCCCCCGGGAGCTGGTGGCCAGGATGATCCGGGACGTGGAGGAGACCACCGGCATCACCGCCACGGCGGGGATCGGCTCCAACCTCTACCTTGCCAAGATCGCCATGGACATCTGGGCCAAGCGCATCCCCCCGGACCAGAACGGGGTCCGCATCGCCCAGCTGGATGAATTGAGCTACCGGAAGAACCTCTGGTCCCACCGGCCCCTCACCGATTTCTGGCGGGTGGGCCCGGGCTACGCCAAAAAACTGGAGGCCCACGGGATGTTCACCATGGGGGACGTGGCCCGGCGGTCCCTTCAGGACGAGGACAGCCTTTACCGCCTCTTCGGGGTCAACGCCGAGCTGCTCATCGACCACGCCTGGGGGTGGGAGCCCTGCGCCATCGCCGACGTGAAAGCCTACCGCCCCGAGACCAACAGCATCTGCTCCGGGCAGGTCCTGCAATACCCCTACACGGCGGAGAAGGCCCGGCTGGTGGTCTACGAGATGGCCGACGCCATGGCCCTGGAGCTGGTGGAAAAGAAGATGGTCACCGACCAGCTGACCCTGACGGCGGGCTACGACATCGAAAACCTTACCGACCCGGAGCGGAAGAAGCGGTACAAGGGCCCGGTGACCGAGGACCGGTATGGCCGCCTGGTCCCCAAGCACGGCCACGGCACCGAAAACCTGGGGCGCTGCACCTCCTCGGGCAAAGAGATCGCCCGGGCCGCCCTGGCCCTTTTCGACCGGGTGGTCGACAAAGAGCTGCTCATCCGGCGGCTGACCCTGACGGCGGCCCGTGTCATCCCCGAGGAGGAGACCCCCAAGGAGGCCCCCAAGCCGGAGCAGCTGGACCTTTTCACCGACTATTCCGCCCAAGAGAAGCGCCGGGCGGAGGGGGAGGCGGCCCGGGAGCGGGAGCGCCGGATGCAGGAGGCCATCCTCCGGATCAAGGGCAAGTACGGGAAGAACGCCATCCTCAAGGTCCACTCCCTGGAGGAGGGGGCGACAGCCCGGAATCGAAACGGGACGATAGGAGGGCACAAAGCGTAATGGGAAAGTATGACGATATGCTCCATCTGCCCCACCACGTCTCCCCTTCCCGGCCCAGGATGTCCATGGCGGAGCGGGCGGCCCAGTTCTCCCCCTTCGCCGCCCTGGACGGACACCAGGAGGCCATCCGGGAGACCGGGCGGGCGGTGGGCCGCCGGGTGGAACTCAGCGAGGAGGAAAAGGAGGTCCTGGACCGAAAGCAGCGGCTCATCCTGGCGGCCCTGGCGGACGGGAAGCGCCCGGAGGTGACGGTGACCTACTTCCGCCCCGACGGCAGGAAGGAGGGCGGGGAGTACGTCAGCCGGACCGGGCTGGTGAAGGGGGTAAAGGAGCTGGAAAAGGTCCTCCTTTTCGCCGACGGCCTGGAGATCCCCCTTACGGACATTGTCGGGCTAGCGCCCGCTGGCACACCCTACGATACGCTGTGATAAAACTTACCCTGTGCCTGGAGTCAGACGCTGCAAAAGGCGGCAGCCTGCAACTATCCACAAAAGCCCCGAAAGGCGGTTTCCTGTGCCGGCCGGCCCTGGAGATACTCCATCTCCGGGCCTGCCGGCCGCTTTATTTTGCCGGAGGGGCCCTGTAAAAAGAGAGAGCGGCACCCCCGTTTTGGCCCCCGTTTTCGCCCCGCCCCGGTCTTGATTTTGCCTCCCCGGCGTAGTATAATATCCTCAAATAAAATAGGGGTCGTATGACCGGCCCGGTGCAAAGGAGGATCTTTGTGGGAAAGACGATTTTGGTTGTGGACGACGATAAGATGAATTTGATCAGGACGAAAA
>CANOCD010000274.1 GCA_947564495.1 uncultured Angelakisella sp.
CGCGGGAGGGAACTTTTCTATTATGGAAGGATTGCAGGAGGCTCTCGCCTATAAAAAAGGAAAAGCCGCAGCGGATACATTTGCAAGAAAACGGTCGTTACCGCCTGTCAACGTTGTAGAGATAAGAACGTCGTTGGAGATGACCCAAAAAGCGTTTGCTGAGGTTTTGGGTGTTTCCCCCCGCACAGTCGAGGCTTGGGAGAGCGGTAAAAGCATACCAGCCCCCACGGCGAAAAAACTGATGTATCTGATTCGGGAGGATCATTCCCTTGTCCAAAAACTTGTATAATGTTTTAACTGGGAAATCAGCCTATGGGCTGGTTTCCTTTTTGCTTGGTTTCTGGGGGAAAATGTGGTACAATAGGCACAGAAAGGGGGCGGCGTTATGGCCGGTATTCCGGAGATACAGCGGACGGTGGCACGGCTGGCGGCCAAGTACGGGGCCCGGCGGGTGTGGCTTTTTGGTTCCCGGGCCCGGGGGGATGGGGACGGCGACAGCGACATCGACCTGCGGATCGACAAGGGGCGCATTCGGGGGCTGGAGCTGGCCGGGCTGCTGGTGGAGCTGGAGGATGCTTTGGGGGCGCCGGTGGACTTGGTGACGACCTCCAGCTTGGATGGGGAGTTTTTGGCGGCGATTGGGAAGGACGAGGTGTTGTTGTATGAGGGGGCTTGAAAATCACTGTTAGGCGATAAGGAGGGCGGGGCCATCGGCCCCGCCCTCCTTTTGGGGTGTGCGAAATTGAAATAAGGAGGCGATCTGCCGGGCCTTATTTCAGCTAAACCGGGTTTTACTGAAATAAGGAACTCTCTTATTTCAACTTCTCCGGGGGTCTGAAATAAGAAACGCCGCCGTCCCCGATTTGGGGGCGGCGGCGTGGGGGGGGCTGGGCTTCGTCATCAATAGCCCGGCCAATAGTTGCCGATGTAGTTGGCGGGGTTCATGATGACGCCGTTGATCTTGATCTCGAAGTGGCAGTGGTTGCCGGTGGCGTTGCCGGTTCGTCCTACCAGGGCGATGGTGTCCCCTTGGCGGACGTATTGGCCGGCGGTGACGAATACGGAACTGCAGTGGGCGTACCTGGTGGTCACCCCGTTGCCGTGGCTCATGTCCACACGCTTGCCGTAGGGCCAGATGGAGTAGTTGGTGGCGTAGGTCACCTGGCCGTCCATGGCGGCACGGATCTCGGTGCCCGCCGGGGCGGCGATGTCCATGCCGGTGTGGCCACGGTAGCCGTAAAGCCCCGCGCTGACCTTGCCGCCTTTCACCGGCCACATGAAGGATTCGCTGCTGTTCCCTCCGCCGGGGAGGTAGGTGAGGATGGGCATGGTGCCCACCAGCATCCGGGCGCTCACCGGCTCCTGGAGGACCACGGGGGCGCCGATGCGGGTCTCGCTCACCTCTTCGCCGTCGATGTAGGTGACGTCCGCCGTCACCTCCTGCTTGCCGTTGACGCCGGCGGAAAGGGCCACCTGGTAGCCTTTATAGTACCGCTTGTCCTCCACGTTGATGGTGGAGTAGGGGATGTCCTCGGTGTAGACCTCCCGGCGGGTCACCTGGACCCCCAGGTCCATGGTCACCTTGGCCACGGTGATCCGCTCCCCGGTGATGAGGGAGATGGTGGCCGGGTCGATCTCCCCGGTCTCCTCGCTGGCCTGGGCCTCACGCTCGGCCAGCATGGTGTTCAGCTCCAGGAGCTCCTCCACCGTGGTCTCGTAGGCTTCGGCGATCTGGGGGAGGGTCTGGCCCTCCTCCACCCGGTGCTCGATGATCCGGGTGCGGTCCGATTCCATCTCCTGGGTGATGCGGTAGAGGGGCATCACCGAGCTGGTGGGGTAGACGCCACGGCGGACGGTGATGCTCTTGACGAACTGGACCAGCTCGTGGTCGATGCCGGTGCGGTAGTCCTCCAGGATGCTGTCCAGGTAGATGAGGAACTCGCTGCCGTTTTTGAGGGCCCCAAGGAAGGCCCCTTCGATGTAGACGCCATCGGCTTCCTCTACATCGTTCTGGGAGAGGGAGATGAGGCGGTTGGCCAGGGTCTCGGTGTCGGTGAGGTCCTCCTTATCGGCGATGACGATGCGGAAAACGGGCTGGTCGTTGTCGGCGGCCTGGTACTCCTCGTTGAGCATCCGGTCCAGGACCATCTGCTGGGCCTCGTAGAAATCATTTTCCTGGGCGACATAGCCCAGGTGCTGGCCGGCGTACTCCACCGAAAGGGCGTAGTTGATGCCCCGGAAGTAGGTGAGGGTGGCGGCCAGGATGGTGATGCCGATGATGGGGGCGATGAAGTTGGCGATATGGTTGAGGGGCCGGGCCAGGGACCGGAGGTACTCCCACCAGAGGAGGGCCTTGGTCCGGAGGCTGCCCTTTTCCTTCCCGGTCTCCTTCAGCTGGCGGTAGAGGCGGCTGGTGAGCCGGGCCAGCTCCCGGTAGGGGAAGAGGGTGGTATCCGAGATATGGTTGCAGACCCGCAGGAAGCGGCGGCGCTGCTCGTCGAACCAAAGGGAGACCCGCTGGCGGAGCCAATCCCAGAGTTTGGCGGCCTCCCGGCGGAACAGGTGCATATCCCGGAGGAGCTGGATGCCGATATAGTACACCTCGATATAGATCCACTCCAGCACCGAGGGTTCCCGGTCCCGTTCGGGGACGGGCTCGGCGACGGGGGCGGGGTCCAGGCCGGGGGTATCCTCCCGGGGGTGTTTTTCCGCCTTGGGGGGCTTTTCCTTTTTGGGTTTGCGGGGGGCGGGCTCGGCTTTCCGGGGCTCCTCCATCTTGGGGGGATGGTCGGGGGAGGGGCTCGGCTGAGTTTCGGCCTTGGCGGGGGTCCGCTTCTTCTTTTTAGGGCGCTCCGGGGGGGACTGTTTGGGGGGTTCCTCCAGGGACTCCATGACCTGGGAGAGCTCGGGGGCGGGTTCCGGGGCGGGGGGAGCTCCCGCCGGCTGCCGGAGGATACGGTCCCAGCGTTTTTTGCCCTCCTGGGGGCGGGGGGGCTTCAGCTCCTCCAGCTCCAGGGGGAGGGAATCCTCCGGGGGGGTCTTTTCCGGTTCCGCCTCCTTTTCCTTTTCCTTCTGGGGTTTGGGGCCTCGCTTTCGGGCGAACTTTCCTTCGCCGGGGGCGGAGACATCGGAGAGGAGGGTGGTGATGGTTCTTTTCTTCTCCTTTGGGGGAGGCGGGGGGTCTGGTTTTGCGGCGTCCTTATAATGGG
>CANOCD010000275.1 GCA_947564495.1 uncultured Angelakisella sp.
CAAGGGGAAATTTTTCCGGTCAACATGGCTGTACATTTGTGCAGATTGCCGGTCCCGTTAAGCCGGAAACGTATCCGTTCCCCGGGGGTATTACGGTTTGCCCTCCCCGTAATACCCCCTTTGGGACACTGGGTATCCTTTCTTTTCTCATCAGATGGCGGCAAAGAGGGGCATCCGCCCGATGCGGTCGAAAGCCTCCCCCATCACTTCGTTTTCCACCGTGCAGGCGATCCGCAGGTAGCCCTCGCCGTAGCGGCCGAAGGTGTCCCCGGGGAGCACCAGCACGTGGGCCTCCTCCAGGATGCGGCTGGTCACCTGGGCCGAGGTCAGCCCCGTCTTTCGGATGTCCGGGAAAAGGTAGATGCTCCCCCGGGGCTGGTCCACCGACATCCCCCCCAGGGCGTTGATCCGCCCGGCGGCGTGCTCCACCCGCTCCTTGAACTGGCGGAGGATGGGGGGCTCGATCTCCTTCCGCTCCCGCAGGGCCCACAGGGCCGCCCGCTGGGAGATGGACGGGGCCGAGTAGACCACGTACTCGTTCATCTGCTTCACCGCCCGGATGACCTCCGCCGGGGCGATGAGGTTCCCCACCCGGAAGCCGGTCATGATGAAGTTTTTAGAGAAGCTGTTGACGGTGATGGTCCGCTCCTCCATCCCCGGGATGCCCAGGATGGGGAAGAAGGGTTCCTGGTAGCAGAAGTTGGTGTAGATGTCGTCGGCGTAGACCAGCAGGTCGTGGCGCTGGCAGAAGTCGGCGATCCCCTCCAGGTCCTTCTTGGAAAGACAGGCCCCGGTGGGGTTGTTGGGGCTGTTGAGGAGGAGCCCCTTGGTCCTGGGCGTCACCAGTCCCTCCAGCCGCTCCAGGGAGATGCCGAAGCCCTCCTCCCGGCAGGTGGGCAGGGGGACCAGAACGCCCCCGGCGGCCTCGATCTGGCCCTGGTAGCAGGTGAAGAAGGGGTCGGGGACGATGACCTCGTCCCCGGGGTCCAACGTCACCGCCATGGCCAGATACATGGCCGTCAGCCCGGAGGAGGAGACAAAGACCTCCTCATCTTTCACCGAAATGCCGTACTCCTCCCGGTAAAAGGAGCGGATCTCCTCCCGGAGCTCGGGGTAGCCCTGGGGGTCGGTGTACTTGGTGTGCCCCGCCAGGCCGTCGGCAAAGGCCAGCTCCACCACCCGCTGGGGGGTCTTGATGTCCGGGTCCCCGATGGACAGGTTGATGAGGTCCTCATACCGCCCCGCCACCGAGGCCACCTCCGAGATGGCATTGGTCTGGGGGACAAAAAATCTTTCGTTGAGCAGCTTTCCCATGATCCTTTCCTCCTCTATCCGATGGTTTTCCAGTATTCTTCCATTCTCGCCAGGGAGGCGTCAAACTTCGCCTGTTCCTCCGGGGCCAGTTTGGGGCGGAGGGCACGCTCCACCCCGTTCTTTCCCAAAACGCAGGGGAGGCTGGCAAAGACCCCGCCGTCGGTCCCGTCCACCGGGATGGAGACGGGGAGCACCCGGCCCTCGTCCCCCTGGATGGCCTGGAGGATCTGGGCGGCGGAATTGCCGATGCCGAACTCGGTGGAGCCCTTGCCGCAGAGGATGCCCCACCCGGCTCCCCGGGCGGCGTCCTCCATTTGGGCCAGGTCCAGACCCTTCCAGGCGGGATCGGTCTCCATCAGCCGGAGGACGGGGACGCCCCCCGCCGAGACCTGGCTCCAGCAGGAGACCTGGCTCTCCCCGTGCTCCCCCAGGACCATCCCCTGGATGGAGCCCTGGGCCACCCCGGTCCGCCGGGAAAGCTCCCGGACCTGGCGGGCGGTGTCCAGGTTGGTGCCACTCCCCAAAATCTTCCCCCAGGGGAGTCCCAGCTTGACGGCCAGGTACCGGGCCACCAGGTCCACCGGGTTGGTGATGACCAGGATGATCCCGGAAAAACCGCTCTTTTTCAGCGGGGGGATGATCTCGTCCATCACCCGCACCGACTCCCCTAGCTCCTCCAGGCGGTCCTCCTTGCAGATGGGGCCGCTGGCGCAGATGATCAGGGCTCCGGCGTCCGACAGGTCGCTGTAATCCCCCGCCCAGACTTTGCACTGGCGGGCGGTGAATCCTGCCATATCCTGGAGGTCGTCGGCCTGGGCTTTGGCCTTGGGGCCGTCGGTGTCCAAGATCACCAGCTGGTCGCAGAGCCCCCGGAACAGCAGGGCCGAGCCTGCGTGGCTCCCCACGTGTCCCGCCCCGATGATGCCAATTTTGCGGTCGTTTCTCATCCTTCTATCCCCTTTCGACCGTCCCATTATAGCAACTTCTTTGACGCTTTGCAACGGTAAAATGCCGGGATTGACGGGAGTTCCCCCATCGTTGTATAATGGGTACAAATTTCCCGGGAAAGGGGGAGGTTCCTTTGCTGGTCATCCAGTCGGTCACCCTGGTCTGGTACAAGGAGTCCCGGGGCGCCCCCGGGGCGGAGACCCGGGCCCGGTTCCCCCTGGCCTGGCCCATAGAGGAGGCCGCCGCCCCCCTGCCCCCGGGGGAGGTCCTGGTCCACAGCCTGCGCTTTTCCCAGCAGGGCCCGGGGGAGATCATCCCCGAACTGGAGGAATGCCGCCGGGGGCTGGAGCGGTGCCAGCCCCGGCTGAGCCTTTCCCGGAAAGAGCTGGAGAAGGAGGTGGCCCGGCGGCAGCGGGAGATGAAGCGGGTCCGGCTCCTGGCCTACCCGGACTACACCTGTCTGAACCTTGCCAACCTGACCTTTCGCCCCGCCGGGGAGGGCTGGGAGGTTGGCTTCTGGTGGGATGAACGGCGCAGCGGCCTGCCCCGCCGCCGGGGCCGCAACCGGGACTACAACGACCCGGCTTCCCGGCTCTACCGGAAGGACGTGCTCAACGAGACCGCCTTTGTTCTGGCCCCGGGGCAGACCGGGCGGGTCCTTTGGAACGAGCGGCGGCAGAGCGGGGATGACGGGATCTGGTACTATCAGCTTCACGTCTGCAACGTCGCTGTTCTGCCCGAGGGGGAGGTCTCGCCGGGGATTTTCCTTGACCGGGAGCCGGATTTTGTTTACCGGCAGATGGGGGAGTTGTACTGACACTTTCCACAAAAAGTATAGCAAACCCTAGACAACAGAGAATAGGTGTGCTATACTATTATTGCAACTAAAATTCAGTTGCAATTGAATAAGGGGTTTGTTTTATGGGGGGCTTAGAAAA
>CANOCD010000276.1 GCA_947564495.1 uncultured Angelakisella sp.
CAGCACATACCCCATCTTGTAGTCGGGGATCACGTCCAGCAAAGAGATGATCCTCTCCCGGTTACTCATCGCCCCGTCTCCTTTCATCAAGGCCCCCCGATCTCGGGACCGGGAGGGCTTTGTTTTGCGCTTTGGGGAGCCCTAAAACTCCCCGCTATGGTCCGCCATCATACTGGACGTCCCTTCCTCAAAGTTGATCTGCACGCTCTGATACAGCTTGCTGTTGATGTACACGTCCGCCACCGAGTACCCCTCCCCGGACAGGGGGATGGTCACCGCCCGCTGCTCGGCGGGGTCCACGATGGTGGAGTAAGCCTCCATGCCGTCCAGCTGGACGACTATGTTGTAGGTGCTGCCGGAGGTCTGCATCTTCTCGGTGAAGAATATCCGCATCTTGTAATCCGCCGTGGGGATCACCTGGTCGCTGGCCACCGTGAGGTAAACGGTGCTGCCCACGTCCAGGCGGGCGGGGGATTTGGGGTTCTGGTTGATGACCGTGCCGTAGTCCATGGTGCTGGACTCGTAGGAGACGCTGGCCTTGAGGCCCCGGGCCGAAAGCTCCTCCCGGGCGAAGCCCACGTCGTAGGTCATCACGTCGGGGACCACCACCTTCTCCTTGCCGGTGCCGGTGCTGACGAAAACGGTGATGGTGTCGCCGCTGACCACCTTCTCGTTCATCCCGGGGATGGTCTGGGTGACGTTCCCCTCCTTGATGACCGGGCTGGTTTCCTGGGCGATCTCGTAGTTGAGGCCCCGCTGGGTCAGGTCGGCGTAGACCAGGGTGGCCTCCATGTCCTTGTAGTCGGGGAGGGCGTGCTCCTGGCTGCCGGTGCTCACCTTCACCCGGATGGTGATGCCCTCCTTGACCTTCTTGCCGGAGCTGGGGGTCTGCTCAAAGATGGTCCCGGCGGGGTAGTTGTTGTTGAACTCCTGGCTCTCCAGCTCCAGCTTGAACTTGCGGTTGTCCTTTTTGGCGGCCTCGAAATCCTGGCCCACCAGGGCGGGGCAGTCGGCCTCGGGGACCTTCTCGAAGGGCTTGTTGATGTGGAGCATCACCCCCAGGAAGATAAGGGTCCCCGCCACGAAGGCGCAGGTGATGCCGAAGAGCACCGTAAGGTAGGTGATCCTTCTTTTCCGCTTCTTCTTTTTCCGGGGGGACGGGTCGCTGTCCATCTCCTGGTCCTCCTCCTGGGGCTCCTGCCGGCGGCGGGAGTTTCTGCCCCCGCTGTTTTTGGGGCGGTCGGCGGTCCGCCGGGGAGGGCGGCTGCCGTCGTTCTCGTCCAAAAACCGCTGGACGTCGCTGCCCCGCTCCAGGGCGGTCTCCAGCTCGGCGTAGCCGAAGTAGACCCCGGGGTCCTGGAGGAACCGCTCCAGGTCCCGGAGCATCTCCCCGGCGGTCTGGTAGCGGCGGTCGGGGTCCTTGGACATGGCCTTGACGGTGATGTCCTCCAGCCCTTCGGGGATGGCGGGGTTCAGCTCCCGGGGGCGGAGGGGCCGGGCCTCGATCTGCTTGATGGCCACGCTGATGGGGGAATCGGCCTCAAAGGGGAGGCGGCCGGTGAGCATCTCGAAGAGGATGACCCCGGCGGAGTAGAGGTCGGCCCGCTGGTCCACGATGCCCTCCCCCCGGGCCTGTTCGGGGCTGATGTAGTGGACCGAGCCGATGGCCCGGTCGGTGATGGTCCGGGACTGGGCCATGGCCACCTGGGCGATGCCGAAGTCCATGACCTTGATGCTGCCGTCCTTTTTGACCATGATGTTCTGGGGCTTGATGTCCCGGTGGACGATGCCGTTGTCGTGGGCGTGGCGGAGGGCCAGCATCAGCTGGACGCAGAGGGCGGCGGCGATGTTGGGGCTCACCACCCCCATCTTCTCGATATACTCCTTCAAGGTGATGCCGGAGACGTACTCCATGATGATGACCGGGTTCTGCCGGTCCAGCAGGACGTCGTAGATCTTGACGATGTTGGGGTGGTCCAGGGAATAGATGGCCTTGGACTCGTTGCGGAAGCGGCGGAGGGATTCGGTGTTGCCGGCGTACTCGTCCCGGAGCATCTTGATAGCCACGGGGCGGTTCTCGGCGGTGTCGAAGCCGTGGTAGACGTTGGCCATCCCCCCCACCCCGATGAGGTTTTCCACCAGGTAACGGCCCTCCAGCATTTTACCCACTACGTTATCCATTCTCGTTCTCCTCGCAGGTTAGAATCACAGCGGTGATGTTGTCCCGCCCGCCCCGGCTGTTGGCGGCTTCGATGAGGCACTTCCCGTCGTCCTGAAGGACGGCCTGGCGCAGGCACTCCCGCAGGGTCACCGGGTCCAGCATATTGTACAGCCCGTCGGAGCAGAGGAGCAGGACGTCCCCGGGCTCCAGGGGGAAGGAGGTGTAGTCGGCCTCCACCTGGGGGCCCACCCCCACCGCCCGGGTGAGGCTGCTTTGGAGGCGCCCCCGGTCTGGGTGCTGAAGCAGCTCCTCGGGGGTCAGCTCTCCCCGGTCCAGGAGCATTCGGGCCAGGGTGTGGTCGGTGGTGAGCCGGTGGAGCTCCCCGCCCCGGAGGAGGTAGCCCCGGCTGTCCCCCACGCTGGCCAGGTAGACGGTGCCGCCGGCGGCCAGGGCGAGGCAGACGGTGGTGCCCATGCCCCGCATGGTGTCGGGGTCCTGTTCGGCCTTATCGTAGACCACGGCGTTGGCGGTGGCCACGGCGCTTTCCAGGACCATATAGGCGGACCGCTGGTCCATATCGGGGCGGCAGGAGCTTTCCAGCATTCGGCGGATCTCCTCGCAGGCGATGGCGCTGGCGACGCCGCCGGCGTTTTCGCCGCCCATGCCGTCGCAGACGACGCCGTAGGCCAGGTTAGGGGAAAAGACCTCGCCGGAGAAGCGGTCCTCGTTGACGTAGCGGACGAGGCCCTTGTCGGTGGCACCGATCAGGCGGAGCATGGTATCACCTCCTGGGGGGTGGATTGGGGGGATGCTATAGTGATAAAACGAAGCTGTGGAAAGGATCGCTTCAAAAAGCGGGCTGAAACTGGAGTGATAAGGTAAGGCGGCCTGCAACCTAGCAATCGAGACAGGCAAAGTTTAGGGCCGCCCTTTTCAAAGGGCGGTAGGGTCCAGGGGCGACGCCCCTGGTCGCCCGTCGCAACGGGCGAAATTCCCCCGTTCTCCTTCCGAAGGGAGCATTTTTCTTTGCTTCTTTC
>CANOCD010000277.1 GCA_947564495.1 uncultured Angelakisella sp.
GGTGATTTTATTTGTGCTTTTTGTAAGCATTCTGTGGCTGCGTGACGGCGTTTTTGATTTTCTTGCGGTGTTTTGGCTTGCCGGGGCGCTGGCGCACTATGTAAGGAAATATTGGGATAAACCCCGAAAGGAGGACACCTAAATTGCCCGCAAAATCCATTATGATCCAAGGCACCATGAGCAGCGCCGGGAAAAGCCTCATCGCCGCCGGGCTCTGCCGGATCTTTCGCCAAGACGGCCTCCGGGTGGCCCCCTTCAAGTCCCAGAACATGGCCCTCAACTCCTACATCACCCGGGAGGGGCTGGAGATGGGCCGGGCCCAGGTGGTCCAGGCCCAGGCGGCGGGGGTGGAACCCTCGGTGCGGATGAACCCCATCCTCCTCAAACCCCAAAGCGACACCGGCAGCCAGGTCATCCTGAACGGGGAGGTCTGGGCCACCCTTTCCGCCGCCGAATACTACAGGCGCAAACCGGAGCTCCTGCCCCACATCCTCCGGGCCTACGAGAGCCTGGCGGCGGAAAACGACGTCATCGTCATCGAGGGGGCGGGGAGCCCGGCGGAGATCAACCTCCGGGACCACGACCTGGTGAACATGGGGATGGCCCGGATGGCCAAGGCCCCGGTCCTCCTGGCGGGGGACATCGACCGGGGCGGGGTGTTCGCCGCCCTCTACGGCACCGCCGCCCTCATGGAGCCCTGGGAAAGGCGGCATCTCAAAGGCTTTATCATCAACAAGTTCCGGGGGGATGTGGAGCTGCTCCGCCCCGGCCTCCGGCAGATCGAGGAGCTCACCGGCCTCCCCGTCCTGGGGGTGATCCCCTGGCTGTCGGTGGACCTGGACGACGAGGACAGCCTTTCCTTCCGCCTGGACCGGCGGGCCGGGACCCCCGGCGGGGTGGACATAGCCGTCATCCGCCTGCCCCGGATCTCCAACTTCACTGACTTCGCCCCCCTGGAAAGCCTCCCCGGGGCGGCGGCACGGTACGTCTCCGCCCCCGGGGAGCTGGGGGAGCCGGACCTTGTCATCCTGCCGGGGACCAAAAGCACCATCCCCGACCTGCTGTGGCTGCGGCAAAGCGGCCTGGAGGCCGCCATCCAAAGGCTGGCCGCCCGGGGGACCCTCCTCCTGGGGGTCTGCGGCGGCTACCAGATGCTGGGCCGCACCCTCTCCGACCCCCAGGGGGTGGAGACCTCCCCCGGGACCACGGTCCGGGGGATGGGGCTCTTCCCCGGAGATACCGTGTTCCAGGGCCGGAAGGTCCGCACCCGGGCGGCGGGCCGGGTCCTCTCCGCCCCCCAGGGCCTCTCCCCCCTGGAGGGGGCCCGGCTGGAGGGCTACGAGATCCACATGGGGGAGACCCGGCTGGACCCGGGCGTCCGGCCCTTCTGCAAGCTCTCCGCCCTGGAGGGGACTCCCCCCCGGGAGGAGGGGACCCTTCCCAAGGAGGAGGGGGCGGTGTTCGGCAATGTCTTTGGGACCTACCTCCACGGCCTTTTCGACACCGGGGAGATGCTGGAGGGCCTTTGGAAGGCCCTGGCGGCTCGGAAGGGCCTGACAGCGGAGGCCGCCCCCCTGGACCCTGCCGCCTACCGGGAGGAACAGTACGACCGCCTGGCCGCCGCCCTCCGGGAAAGCCTGGACATGGAGGCCATCTACCACATCATGGAGGAGGGCGTATGAACCGAAAACTGGGGCTCATCCATCTCTACACCGGGGAGGGAAAGGGCAAGACCACCGCCGCCCTGGGGCTGGCTCTCCGGGCGGCGGGGCGGGGTATCCCGGTAGTGATCTTGCAATTCCTCAAAGGCCGCCCCACCGGGGAGCTGGCCGCCCTGGAACGGCTCCCCGGCGTCACCGTCCTCCGGGGGGCGCAGGGGCTGGGCTTCGCTTCCTCCATGACCCCGGACCAGCGGGAGCGGTGCAAAGGGAGACACGACAAAATGCTTCGCCAGGGGCTGGCCGCCGCCCGGGAGGGCCGGTGCGGGCTTCTCATCCTGGACGAGGTGACGGGGGCGCTGAGCCATCGCCTCCTGGAGGAGAGCCCCCTCCGGGCCTATCTCCGGGACCCCGTCCCCGGGGTGGAGCTGGTCCTCACCGGCAGAGATCCCCCCGAATGGCTGCTGGACCGGGCGGATTACGTCACCGAGATGAAAAAAATACGCCATCCCTACGACAAAGGCATTGCCGCCCGGGAAGGCGTCGAGTATTAGGAGGTATCCCATGGACATCCAGATCACCCGCCCCCAGGAGATCGAGGCCCGGAGCATGGCCATCATCCAGGAGGAGCTGGAAAGGATGGGGCCCCTGCCCCCGGCGGACCGGCTCCCGGTGGTCAAGCGGGTCATCCACACCACCGCCGACTTCGACTACCGGGACAGCCTGTGGTTTTCCCCGGGGGCGGCAGAGGCCGGCATCCGGGCCCTGCAAGCCGGGGCCTGGGTGGTCACCGACACCAACATGGCCCGGGCCGGGGTGAACAAGGCCGCCCTGGAGCGGCTGGGGGGCCGGGCCCTCTGCTTCATGGCGGAGGAGGAGATCGCCCGGGCCGCCAAGGAGCGTGGGGAGACCCGGGCCGCCCTGAGCATGGAGGCCGCCGCCGCTCTGGACACCGGGGGGGCCCCCCTTGTCCTGGCCATCGGCAACGCCCCCACGGCCCTCATCCGGGCTGTCCAGCTGATGGGAGAGGGGCGGCTCTCCCCCGCCCTTCTCGTCGCCGCCCCGGTGGGCTTTGTCAACGTGGTGGAAAGCAAGGCCCTGGCCGAGGCCGCCCCCTGCCCCCGGATCGTCGCCCGGGGGAGGAAGGGCGGCAGCACGGTGGCGGCGGCGATCCTCAATGCCCTGCTCTACCAGGCGGCGGGGCGGTGATCTCTGCTGGCTTGCCGCCAAAGCCGTCCATCCAGTGCAGGCGGGGGTGCGGCGCAAGGCAACAAGCTTGCGGAAGTGCATCAATAGGGGCCGGTAGATATTTTATCAACCTTACATTCCGGTGAATGAAAATAAGCATCTGGAGCTTTGGAGGAAATAAATATGAATGATTTTGCGTTTTATGTATATCCGCTACCACAAGGAACTCCATATACTTCTGATGACCTTTCCTCTGCCGAAAATGTAAAAGAACTGTTTGATTATATGCAGATCCTTTTAGCCGTGATTTCTAAAGAAGGTTGGAATTTTTTGATACAGCAATACGGGTATG
>CANOCD010000278.1 GCA_947564495.1 uncultured Angelakisella sp.
AGGTCCTTAGCTGGAAGAGTATAAATGGGACGCCCAAAGGGTCACAGCCTAACGATCCAGCAGAAATCCCGGAAATCAGAATGATGCCCCAAACAAACAGCCAACCGCAGCGCCGTCGAACAGAACCATACGAGAAAGGAGGGATGCCCCGTGGCGGAACTCACCAAAGAACAACTCATTGAACTCATCACCCGGGAAGTCCTCAAAACCTTGGGCGGCGGGGAGCTGGAGGAACCGGCAGATAGATCCGGCCTCCCCAGGGCTTTGGTCATCGGCCCCGCCGACCAGCTCCCCAAGCCGGTCCGCAGGCAGTACGACCTCCGCCCTGTGGAGGAGTACCAGGGGGACATCGAACCCTTCGACAAGGTGTTCATCACCGCCATCACCCAGACCCAGCTCTGCGACATCGCCCTGGGCCGGGACAGCCAGCCGGTGACCTGCGCCCTCTCCAACGCCCTCTTGTACGGCAAGGAGATCTTTCTCTACGACATAGCCCTCCCCCACCGCAAACTGGCCGGGCGGGGCAGCCGGGCCTTCTACCAGCTGTTGGAGGGCTATGTCCGGACCCTCCAGTCCTTCGGCGTCAAGCTGGTCCAAGGCACCACCGTCATCGACAAGTACCAGAAGCAAGCCGCCCCCGGCGCCGACCTCCCCAGCGGGGTCATCACCGAGGCGGTGGCCTTGGACCTCTGCCGCAAGGGAGAAGGGGACATCCTCCTCCGGAAGGGCTCGGTCCTCACCCCCTCGGCCAAGGATGTGTTCCTCCACGCCGACCGGAAGGTCACCTACCTGTAGGCAGAGACTACATACTAATAGGATAAAATGAGAATGATTCAACGTTGTGTATAAGGAGTGGCGCTCATGCTCATCTGTAAAGTCATCGGCCATGTCTGGGCCACCAAAAAGGAGGAAGCCCTGGAGGGCATCAAGCTGATGGTGGTCCAGGAGACCAAGACCAACCAGAAGTCCCCCTCCGTCTTTGTCGCCGCCGACCGGGTGGGGGCGGGCATCGGGGAGGACGTGCTGGTGGTCAGCGGCAGCACCGCCCGCCGGGCCCTGGGCCGGGACGACCTGCCGGTGGACTGCGCCATCGTGGGCATCATCGACACCATGGAGGTGGAGAAGGAAGCCGCCCAGCAGGACAAAAAACGGTAAGGAGGGGAAACCATGTCTATCCTGGAACAGATCTTTGAAGCCGGCATCGTGGGCTGCGGGGGAGCGGGCTTTCCCACCCACGCCAAGCTCTCCGGCAAGGGCATCCAGCACCTGATCCTCAACGGCGCCGAGTGCGAGCCCCTTCTGGGCACCGACCGCTGGCTCATGCGGAACCGGGCCGACGACATCGTCCGGGCCGCCTCCGCCGTGGCCAAGGAGATCGGGGCCAAGGAGTGCACCATCGGCCTCAAGAAAGCCTACACCCGGGAGATCGTCGCCCTGGAGACGGCCATCCGCAAGCTCCCCCGGACCGCTGTCCCGGTGGCCCTCCACGCCATGGAGAGCTTCTACCCCGCCGGGGACGAGCAGGTGCTGGTCTACGAGGTCACCGGCAAGGTGGTCCCCCCCGCCGGCATCCCCCTGGACGTGGGGGCGGCGGTCTCCAACGTGGCCACCATGGCCGCCGTGGCCGACGCCATGGAGGGCCGCCCTTTCACCCGGAAGGTCCTCACCGTCACCGGGGAGGTGGCGGAGCCCAAGGTCCTCTACGTCCCCGTGGGCACCAGCTACACCGACTGCATCCGCCTGGCGGGCGGGGTCACGGTGGAAAACTGGATCGCCGTCAACGGCGGCCCCATGATGGGCAAGGTGATGACAGCCGCCGAGGCCGCCGGGGCGGTGGTGACCAAAACCACCTCGGGCATCCTCATCCTGCCGGAGGAGGGGGCCCTGGGCCGGGCCAGCAAGGTCTCTCTGGCCCACATGAAGAACCGTGCGGCGGCGGCCTGCATCCAGTGCAGCTACTGCACCGAGCTCTGCCCACGGCACCTGTTGGGCCATCCCCTGGAGCCCCACAAGATCATGCGGAAGCTGGCCCTGGGGGAGGAGGTCACCGCCCTTTTGGACGACCCGGACATCCGCAAGGCGGCCCTCTGCTGCCAGTGCGGGGTCTGCGAAAGCTACGCCTGCCCCATGGGCCTCCAGCCCAGGCGGGTCAACGCCCTTATCAAAGAGGAACTGGGCAAGGCGGGCATCCGCTACCCCAAGGGGACGGAGGAGCTTTCCCCCCTGCCGGAGCGGCGGAGCCGGAAGATCCCCACCCAGCGGGCGGCGGCCCGGGCGGGGGTGCTGGACTACTACCATGCCGACCTGGACCGGATGGAGGAGTTCACCCCGGACACTGTGACCCTGCTGTTGAACCAGCAGATCGGGGCTCCCTGCCAGCCGGTGGTCCGGGAGGGGGACCAGGTGAGCGAGGGCCAGCTGGTGGCCCGGTGCCCGGAGGGGAAGCTGGGGGCGAACCTTCACGCTTCCATCACCGGGGTGGTGGCCAGGGTCGGGGACGTCATTGTCATCCAGGAGAGGAGATAAGCCATGAACCTTTGTATTGGATTTCTGGAACTGAACAGCATTGCCAAGGGGGTGGAGGCGGCGGACCGCATCCTCAAGACGGCGGAGACCCGGCTCTTGTTTGCCAAGGCGGGGTGCCCGGGGAAATACTACATCCTCTTTTCGGGGGAGGTGGCGGCGGTCACTTCCTCTCTGGAGGCTGGGAAGGAGATCGGGGGGGCTCATGTTGTGGACAGCGTTGTGATCCCCAGCGTGCACCCTATGGTGATTTCGGCGATCAACCAGGCGGTGGAGCCGGTACCGGTGAATGCCTTGGGGGTGATGGAGTTCTTCAGCGTTACAGCTTCTGTTTGGGCGGCGGATGCTGCTGTTAAGGCGGCGGAGGTTGACCTTATGGATGTTCGGTTGGGGACGGGGATCGGGGGGAAGTCCTTTGTGATTCTGTCTGGGGATGTGGCTGCGGTCCACGAGGCGGTGGAGGCTGGTATTCGCACGGCCAGTGAGAACGGGCTTTTGGTGAGCCAGGTGGTGATCCCGAACCCCAAGGCGGAGGTATTCAACAGCTTGTTGTAGGGCTGAAGCGGTCCGAGCCCCGCACCCGGAAAAAATCGAGACAGGCAAAGTTTTCGTCCACCTTTTCCAAAAGGTGGTGGAGTCCAGAGGCAAAGCCTC
>CANOCD010000279.1 GCA_947564495.1 uncultured Angelakisella sp.
GACCTGTGGGAGGGGGCCGTCCAGCATCATCCGTTCCCGCCGGGTTTGTTTGGCTATTTCCATAGATGTCCTTTCCACTGGCCGAAAAAACTTGTCCAGCTTTGTCTTTCATTTTGTACATTATAGCACAAATTTGAACAAAAGGCCAGATGTTTCTTTGTTCCTCTTGCGGACAAGGATGGAGGGCCCGGCGCAGGCCCGGGGCCCGCCGCCCAAAAGCAGCAGGCCCCGGTCCTATATTCGTTTGGAGGAGAATATAGAAGAAATCAGATACGGATGGCCACCCGGTAAGCGGTGTGGATGGCGTCGAAGATCTTGCCGGCCTTGACGGCGTCACCGGCCAGGTAGACCTCCTTGCCGGCGGCCAGAAGCTCGTTGTAGAGCCCCTGCTCCGCCTTGAGGCCCAGAGCCAGGATGACGGTGTCGGCCTCCAGGACCTCCTCGCCCTTCTTGGAGGAGACCCGGGCGCCGTTGTCCAGCACCTCTTCCAGGCGGGTCTCGGTGAGGATACGCATATCGGTCTTGGCGATGCGCTCGCTGTAGGCCAGGAAGTCGGTGACGGCAACGTCTTTCATGATCTTGGGCAGCATCTCCACCAGGGTGACGCTGTGGCCGTTCTCGGCCAGATCCAGGGCGGTCTCGGTGCCCACCAGGCCGCCGCCGATGACCACGACCTTCTTGCCCACGGGCTTGGCGCCGTTGATGGCGCTGAGGCAGTCCACGGCAACAGGCTTATCCACGCCGGGGATCTTGGGGATGATGGGCAGGGAGCCGGTGGCGCAGACCACCACGTCGTACTTCTCCAGCTTGGCAACGTCGGCCTTCTCCCGGATGACGGGGACGCCCAGCTTCTCCAGGGCGGTGACCTGGTACTTCATGAAGGGGCGAATGTCCGCCTTGAACTCGGGGGCGGCGGCCTCGTGGAGCAGACCGCCGTTCACCGGCTTCTCCTCATAGACGGTGACGTCGTGGCCACGGAGCTTCAGCACCCGGGCGGCCTCCATGCCGGCGGCGCCGCCGCCCACCACGGCCACGTTCTTCTTGACCGGGGCGGGGGTGATCTTCAGCTCGCCCTCACGGCTGACCACGGGGTTGACGGCGCAGGTGATGGCCTTGTAGTGGAAGAAGGTCCGCTCCAGGCAGCCCTCGTTGCAGCGGATGCAGGGACGGATGTCCTCGGGATGGTCAGCGGCGGCCTTGTTGGACCACTCGGGGTCGGCCCACAGGGGACGGCCCAGGCCCACGAAGTCGCCCTTGCCGCTGGCGATGATCTCCTCGGCGTACTCGGGCAGGGTGATGGAGCCGGAGGCGATGACGGGGACGCTGACCACCTTCTTGATGGCCTCGGCGGCCCAGGTGTTGTGGCAGATGGACATGGCCATGGGGGAGACCTGGTGGATCATGGTGTGGTGGTCGCCGCCGGAGATGTGGAAGGCGTCGATGCCCTCCCGCTCCAGGACCTTGGCCAGCTCGATGGTGTCCTCGATGGGGAAGCCGTCGGGCTCGTAGTCGGTGCCGGAAAGACGGATGGTGACGGGGAAGTCGGGGCCCACCTTCTTGCGGACGTCCCGAACGATCTCTATGTAGATCCGCATCCGGTTCTCCAGGGTGCCGCCGTACAGGTCGGTGCGGTGGTTGGTGTGGGGGGAGAAGAAGTTGGTCAAGAGGTACCCGTGGGCCCCGTGGATCTCCACCAGGTCAAAGCCGGCTTCCTTGGCCCGGAGGGCGGAATCGCCGAAGGCGTGGACGATGTCCTGGATCTCCTCGATGGTGAGGACGTGGGGGACCGCCTGGACCCCGTACTGGTCCCACAGCTTGGGCCAGGGAAGGGCGGAGGGGGCGCAGATGGGCTGGGTGCCCAGGAACTTCTGGCGGCCGCAGTGCTCGATCTGGATGCCGGCGGCGGCGCCCATCTCCTTGATGTTTTCGGCCAGCCACGCAAGGCCCGGGATGTGCTCGTTGTTGGAGATGCCCAGGTGGCAGTGGGCGGACTTGGCGCCGATGTCATCCACGTAGGCGTACTCCACCACGATGAGGCCGGTGCCGCCGGCGGCCTGGTCACGGTAGTAGCGGACCAGACGCTCGGAGACGGTGCCGTCCATGTTGCTCATCCCAGAGGACTGGGGAGCTTTGACGACACGGTTCTTCAGGGTGAGGGTGCCGATCTTGCCGGGGGCGAATACATGGGGGAACAGCTTGGACATAGAACATGACCTCCTCGAAATGTTCTTCCGGGCCCCGATCCTTTCCCAAAACAGGACCCGGGAAATCTGGGTGAACCCATTGAAAATAGTATAAAGGGATTGACAAGAAAACAACAATGTCTTATGATACAGAAGGAAAATATTCCACAAAGTGGAAAGAGGGGGATCTTTATGGGGCCCCAGGCGGTGAAATTCATCTTTGCCGGGGAACTGGCCGCCCACCGGCAGTTCATCCTGGAGAACAGCGCCCCCCCGGCCGCCTTCCCGGCGGGGCGGGTCCTGAGCCGGGCCTCCGAGGTCCCGGCCCGGGTGTACTACCTGCTGGAGGGGATGACCAAGGTCTACACCAGCAACCCCGACGGGTATATCCGGCTGCTGGGCTACCACCGGGCGGATACCCTCTGCGTCCTGGACGGCCTCCGGGGGGCCAGCCCTTCGGTGGTGACCATCGAGACCATCACCCCGGTCCTGGCGGTGCCCCTTTCTTCGGAGGACCTCTGCCGCCTGGGGACCCTCTCCCCCCGGTTCGCCCTGGACCTGGCCTTCTTCGTGGGGGACACCCTGCGCCTCATGTGCTTCGACGCCGAAAACCAGAGCAACGGGGACGTGGGGACCCGGCTGGCCAACTTCTTCCTCCTCTACAAGACCAGCCTGGACTACCAGAAAAGCGGCTATATCGCCATGTCCCAGGACAACCTGGCCTCGGCGGTGAACGCCTCCCGGGTCCAGGTGGCCCGGGTCTGCTCCCGGATGCAGAAGGCCGGGGTGATCCGCACCCGCCGGGGCAAGGTGGAGCTGCTGGACGAGGAGGCCCTGGTCCGGCAGGCGGAAGGGCTGGGCTAGATCTATAAAATTTGATCGGCAGGTCAATGATGATGGATAAGTTGAATGAATTTCAAAAAGAATTTATGGAAACACTTGCTGCTATTCAAGAAAATTGTGTTCAAACAGCAATGGGGCAATCCGA
>CANOCD010000280.1 GCA_947564495.1 uncultured Angelakisella sp.
TGGCCCCCCGGATGGCCGCGGCCGCGTCGGCCAGGGCGGCCTCGGTGGCGGGGCGGCGCTCCAGCCGCCAGACCCGCTTTGCCAGGAAGGTCTCGGGGTAGTCGTAGGCTTCTCCCTCCACGTCCTGGGGCATGGCCAGGCAGACGGCCCCGGTGTTGGCCGGGTCGGTGAGGGTCCGGAAGGCGTTGATGCAGGCGCTCATCAGCTGCTCGGGGCGGACGACACGGTCCCAGTAGCGGCAGACCGCCTTGAAGGCGTCGTTGGTGGTGATGGCCATGCTGCCCAGCTGCTCCACCTGCTGGAGCACCGGGTCGGGCTGGCGGCAGGCGTAGGTATCCCCGGGGAGGACCAGCAGGGGGATGTTGTTGGAGGTGGCGGTGCCGCAGGCGGTGACCATGTTGGCCGCCCCGGGCCCCACCGAGGAGGTGACGGCGAAGATCTGCTTGCGCTTGGTCTGCTTGGCGAAGGCCACGGCGGCCTGGGCCATCCCCTGCTCGTTCTTGCCCTGGTAGACCTCCAGGCGGCCACCCTCCTGGGTCAGGGCCTGGCCCAGCCCCAGGACGTTGCCGTGGCCGGGGATGATGAACACCCCCCGGACAAAGGGGACCTCCTTCCCGTCCACCTCAAGGTATTGATTTTTCAGAAACCGGACCAGGGCCTGGGCCATGGTCAGACGGACCGTTTTGCTCATGGGTGATCCCCTCCATCCAGTTGAAAGATGTGTTCGTTGGCGTCGTCCTTCCAGAGCCAGGCGTGCTCCGGGTCGTCGATGCGGGTCTTTTTCCAGGGGTCGCCCTCCAGATGGCGGATGCCCCAGACGTAGCACATGGCGTACCCCGGCGCCGCCGCCTGGGAGTGGAACCCGCTGGTGATGACCGAAAGGCCGTTGTGCCCGGTCTTATAAATTTCCCCGTTGGCGAAGCCGGCCCCGAAGCCCTGAGGGTGGTCAAAGCGGTAGAAGTACACCTCCGGCTGGGGGTGGTGGTGGGGCGGGTAGGAGGACCACTTCCCCGGGAAGTTCAGCACCTCCCCCAGGACCATCTTGGAGAAGGGGGCGTTGTCGTAGTCGAAGAAGGTCTTGATCTCCCGGCGCATACAGCCCATGAGCTCCCCCTTGGCCCCGGCGTGCTGCACCTGGACCGTCTCGGGAAGGTACATCACCGCCTCGTAATGGTCGGGGTTCACCGTCTTTTGGATGTAAAGCTCGCTGTGGCCCTTGGCGGTAAGGGCGATGTGGGTCCCCCGGGGGGCCAGGAGGCAATAGGCCTCGTGGCGGAAGCAGTCGGGGCGGTCCGCTTCCACCTCATGGCCGTCCCAGCGGTAGGTCACCTGGCCGGAGAGCAGGAGGACCGCCACCTCCTTCTCCGACTCAAAGGCGAAAAAGCTCTGCCCCGCCTCCAGGACCAAAAGGCCCACGTCCATCTGGGTCCCCATATCGTCCACGGCGGCGTCGATGTAGGGGTTGTAGCCAGGGGCGGCCTCTTTTTCAAAGTAGGTCATGGCGGGCCCTCCTTACAGGCCGGTGTGGGCCTTGATGTAGGCCCGGGCCTTCTGGGCGTACTCCAGGGGATCGGCCTTGGCGGGGTCCTGCTCGGCCTCCACCAGCAGCCAGCCCTGGTAGCCGGCCTTGGAGAGGAGCTCAAAGACGGGGTCGAAGTCCACGTTGCCGTCCCCGGGGACGGTGAAAGCCCCGTTGCGGACCGACTGGAGGAAACTCCAGTTGTTCTTCCGGGCCTGCTCCACCACGTCGAGACGCATATCCTTCAGGTGGACATGGCCCACCCGGTCCACGTACTTCCGGAGCATGGCAAGGGGGTCCTCCCCGGCGAAGGTGAAGTGGCCGGTGTCGTAGCAGAGGAAGACGTACCGGGGGTCGGTGTTTGCCAGCATCCGGTCGGTCTCGGCGGCGGTCTGGACCACCGTCCCCATGTGGTGGTGGAAGCAGAGCTTAAAGCCCCGGTCCACGGCGACTTTACCCAGCTTGTTGAGGCCGTCGCAGAAGCGGTCCCACTGGGCGTCGTCCATCACCGGCTTGTGCCCCCCGGTGAGGATGGGGGTCTCGGTCTGGCCCTGGATGGAGCCGCTCTGCTCGCTGACGTTGATCCGGTCGGCGCCCACGGCGGCCAGGAAGTCCAGCTCCCGGATGAACTCCTTCTCCACCTCCTCGTAGGGCTTGGAGAGGAGGAAGGAGGAGAACCAGCGGCTGGCGATCCGCATCCCCCGGAGGTCCAGCTGGCGTTTCAGCTCCACCGGGTCGGAGGGGTACTTGTTGCCGATCTCGCAGCCGGTGAAGCCCGCCAGGGCCATCTCGCTGACGATCTGCTTAAAGGTGTTCTCCCCGCCCAGCTCGGGCATATCGTCGTTGCACCAGCCGATGGGGGCGATGCCGAGTTTTACCTTTTCTGTGTCAAACATAGTCTTGTTCTCCCTTCAAAATGTTCGGTTCAGACACGGGCCACGCCGGTGTCCCGGGCGGCCTGGGCCACCGCTTTGGCCACGGCGGGGCAGACCCGTTTGTCCAAGGCGGCGGGGATGATGTACTCGGGGCCAAGTTCCTCCGGCGACACCAGCCCGGCCAGGGCGTAGGCGGCGGCCAGCTTCATCTCCTCGTTGATCTCCGAGGCCCGAGCGTCCAGTGCCCCCCGGAACACCCCGGGGAAGGCCAGGACGTTGTTGATCTGGTTGGGGAAGTCGCTGCGTCCGGTGCCCACCACCGCCGCCCCGGCCTCCTTGGCCAGGTCGGGCATGATCTCCGGCACCGGGTTGGCCATGGGGAAGAGGATGGCGCCGGGGGCCATGGACCGTGCCATCTCCGGGGTTACGATGCCGGGGGCGGAAACGCCGATAAAGACGTCGGCGCCTGCCAGGGCGGCTCCCAGGCCCCCCTCGGTGATCTCCGGACGGGTCAGGTCGGCAAGCTCCGCCAGGGCGGGGTCCCCGGCCAGGTCGGGCCGCCCGGGGTAGACGATGCCCTTGATGTCGCAGAGGACGGCGTGGCGCAGCCCCATAGACCGCAGCAGCTTGTAGATGGCCGTCCCGGCGGCTCCCGCCCCGGAGAGGACCAGCCGGACCTCCTCCAGCTTTTTGTTCACCAGCTTCAGAGCGTTGATCAGGGCCGCCGCCACGATGATGGCGGTGCCGTGCTGGTCGTCGTGGAAGATGGGAATGT
>CANOCD010000281.1 GCA_947564495.1 uncultured Angelakisella sp.
TCCACCGCCCTTTGAAAAGGGCGGCCCTAAACTTTGCCTGTCTCGGACTTTACCCCCCGCTTTCCCCCCAGTGCTAACCCCGCCCCGCCCTGCATAAACTTTACCATCCCACCCCCGAAAGGAGTGACCCCCCTTGGTGACCCTCTCCCTCCGCCTCCGAAAGCGAAACCTCCTGGCCGGGCTGGCCGCCGCCGCTGCTTTGGCCGCCGGCGTCACCCTCTGGACCTCCCCCCCTGCCGCCGTGGCCACCTTCCTCCGCCGGGGCGGCGAGGTCCCCTGCGCCGGGTCCGAGGACGGCGCCCAGTGGCTCCTCTCCCAGGGCTGGGAGACCGGGGACTCCCCCGCCCAAATGGAGGTCCTCATCCCCGCCAAGTTCGACCAGATCTACGAAAGCTATAACGACATCCAAAAGGGCCAGGGCTTCGACATCGCCAAGTACCGGGGGGAGACGGTGACCAAGTACACCTACCTGGTCAAAAACTACCCCGGGGAGCCCGACGGCGTGGCCGCCAACCTCCTGGTCTACAACGGCCGCCTCATCGGGGCCGACCTCTGCAGCCTGGAGCTGGGCGGTTTCCTCAAGGCGGCGTCTAAAAAATAGCAGAAAAACGGGACGGCAGTAAAACGCCGCCCCGCTCTGTTTTGCCCCGTCACTCCAGCCCCAGCCGGGAGGAAAGCTCCCCCCAGGGGCTTCGCAGGGGGCGTCCGAAGAACTCCGCCACCGACTTGGCCAGGCTCTCGGCGATGGCCGGCAGGCCGGTGGCGATCCACATGGCGTCCTCAGGGTTGTCGTGGTAGGCCAGCTCCACCAGCACGGCGGGGGCCCGGGTCTTGTTCACCTCCCCCAGGCTGTCGGTGGTCATGACCCTGACCTCCCCGGGGTAGATCTCCCGGAGGTTTCTGGCGATAATCTCCGCCGCCCGGCGGCCACGGCTGCTCCGGGGGTCGTGGTACACGATCGCCCCCCGGTTCCTCCCCTCCATCCCCGGGGGGGATGCGTTGGAGTGGAGGGCCAGGTGGAGGCCGTAGTCCCCCTGGTTGGACTGGCGGATGAAGTCGGCGGCGGTCTGGTCCCGGCGGTTCCGGGTGAAGGTGACCCCCTGGGCCCGGAGCCAGGGCTCCAGCTCGTCGGCCAGGAGGTTCATGTAGTATTCCTCGTTTCCTCCGATGACGTAAGGGTTGAACTCCTGGGAGGATGGGCTCAGGTAGATCCCCGGCATGATGGAACGCCCCCTTTGGATGTTGGTTCCCTCCATCCTATGCGCCGGGGGCGGATGGGGTGCGGGGTTCGGGGCCATCCATCCAAAGGAAAAGGCCCCCCTGGACGGGGAGCCTGGAAGAATGGCTTTTATATCACCTGGCGGTTCTGCCACCGCCCGCTGAAGTACCGCCAGATAAAGGCGGCGCACCGGGCGATCCAGTCGATGTACATGGCCACCCACACTCCCATGATTCCCATGCCGATGGCGGGGCCGCAGAGGAAGAAGCTGAATCCCACCCGGAAGATCCACATGGAGAGGGTGGAGACCGCCATGGTGAACCGGACGTCCCCCGCCGCCCGGAGGCCGTTGGGCAGAGCGAAGGAGGCGGGCCAGAAGAAGATGGCGAAGATGGCAAAGACCCGCACCAGCTCCACGGTAAGGGCGGTGGTCTCCGCCGGGAGGCGGAACAGCCCCACCCAGAAGCCGGCGGTGAGGAAGAGCAGCAGCTCCAGGGTGCCCATGGTGCAGTAGACCAGGCCGGTGAGGCGGAGCATATACTTTTTGGCCTGGCCGAACTCCCCGGCCCCCACGCACTGGCCCACCACCGTCACCAGGGCCAGGCCGATGGCGTTGCCCGAGACGTGGGGGATCATAACGATGTTGTTGGCCATGGCGTTGGCGGCGATGACCACCGTGCCGAAGGAGGCCACCAGCCCCTGGACCAGCACCTTGCCGATCTGGAACATCCCGTTTTCCAGTCCCCCGGGGACCCCCACCCGGAGTATCCCCCGGACCATGGCGGGGTGGTACTCGGGGCGGAACAGCTCATGAATCTGCACCCGGCCATTCCCCTTGCAGAGGAGCCAGAGGATGACCAGGGCGGCGGCGGTCCGGGAGAGGAGGGTGGCGATGGCGGCGCCCTCCACGCCGGCCCCCAGGCCGTAGATGAGCAGGGCGTTGCCCCCGATGTTGATGAGGTTCATCAAAGCGGAGCAGAGCATGGAGACCTTGGAGTTGCCCATGGCCCGGAACACCCCCGCCCCGCCGTTGTAGATGCCGATGAAGGGGTAGGAGAGGGCGGTGATGTAGAAGTACACCCGGGCCCCGGCCATGACCTCCGGCTCGGCGGCGCCGAAGAGGAGGCGGAGGACAGGCCCGTTAAAGAGGAGGCAGACCACCATGATGAGGCCGGAGGCCGCCGCCACCACATAGAGGAGCTGCTTGGCGGCGGTGGAGGCGTTGTGGTCCTCCTCCCGGCCCAGGTACTGGGCGGTGACGATGGCGCCCCCGGCCCCCAGGGCGGAAAAGACGTTGATGAGCAGGACGTTGATGGAATCCACCAGGGAGATGGCGGAGATGGCCTCCTGGCCCACCGAGGAGACCATGACGGTGTCGGCCATCCCCACGGTGACCAGGAGGATCTGCTCCACCACCAGGGGGAGGATGAGCCGCCCCAGGTCTCGGGCTGAAAACATCATAGCAAGAAAACCTTCCTTACTCCGGGCGGAGGGCGCCTGGACATTTTTTTACAGGATATATTTTCTTCCTTTTGGTCCCCGGGCGCAAGAGGGCGGAGGGGCTTTTTCCCAAAAAAGGGGAAAGAATCTGCGAAACCGCCAAGGCGGCAGGGCGGGGGGCGGTTTTTTTGGGTAAAAAGCGGGAGCCTCCTTCCCCTGTCCCGGGGAGGAGGCTCCCTTGTGCTTACTGCGTTTTGTTCCACTGGGGAGAGACTGGTGAAGTGGCATCGTAAACCTATCGTTTCTAAAAAGAAGGTCGGGAGGCACCGCCAACGGGTGGGGTGGCAAAATATCCAAGGTCCGTCCGTTCCAGATTCGGGCCCCTGGCGGGGCCCTGTCCGGAAGGGCAGGCGGTACAGGGCGCAAGCGAGGGGCGCTCCTGCGGCTGGGTGCAGGTGCAGTCTCGTTACCGGCCGCAGGTTGTCACTTCGAGAAAACAAAGCCGGGAA
>CANOCD010000282.1 GCA_947564495.1 uncultured Angelakisella sp.
AGGATGGCGTAAGTCAGGGCCGAATCAATGTAGCGTTTCATCGTTGTTCCTTCTTTCGTTTTGTTCCTGTTTCATGGCGAAATACCCGATCAGCACCGTCCAAACGTAGGCGCAGGTCTTGGGGATCATCAGCATCCCCACCAGGGGGACGGCGTCCGCCCACAGCACCACCGGGATGTAGAAGCCGAAGCTGAGGACGATGGTCAGCCACATCCAGCGGAAGGCTTTATCCTGGTGTTCCCTGGCGCTATGGTAGAACAGCAGGATCACCACAAGGCCCAGGAGGGCAAAGGGGATGTTGCGGCAGATCCCCCAGGAGAGGGGGGCATCGGCGTCCAGCCAGCGGTTCTGGGGCATCATGCAGAGGGCCACCCGGGCGGCGGCCAGGGCGTAGACGGCGGCGGTGAGGCTGTTCTGCCCGGTGACCCGGTATCGCTCCCGCCAGACGTGGTAGAGGAGCAGGTAAAAGACGGTCATGGTCACCGAGGTGATCCACTTCCCCAGGCCCAGGGCGGCGGTGTAGTTTTCCAGGCCGGTGGTGCAGAGGGCGAAGGCCCGGGGGACCAGGTGGAAGGAGTCCCCCGCCCCCAGCACCACCGCCATCCAGCCGAAAAGGCGGTATTGGCGGTCTCCCCCGCTGCCCCGGATCATCAGGACGCCGATGGTGATGACCGTGACGAGGTAGACAATGTCGAACAGGGTTTCTGCGATCGCCTGCATAGCTTTCTCTCCTTAGATGGTTCTAATTTCGGGGTGTAAAATTTTTGTTTGCTGTCCTTTCAACATGGACGGCTGTCCTAGCCCGCCGTGTCATAAAGGGTCCTGCGGACGAGCTCCAGGGCGGCGGCGGGGTCGTAGTCCTGGCGCAGCAGGGCGGAGAGCATCAGGGAAAACAGCACGTCCGCAAACCGCTCCGCCGTGAACCGCTCAGTGAAGGCGTCCTCCCGGAGCCTGGGGTCCCGCTTCAGGACGGAACACAAGCCATCCAGGATATGCTGCCAGGTCTGGCGCATCTTCCGCTTTCCGTCGGCCTTTTCCTCCCCCATAAAGCCCAGGGAGTGGAGGGTGAAAAACCCCGGGTACTCCTTGCTGCCCTGCTCCATCCGGCGGTACATCCAGGTGACGCAGGCTTGGGTGTCCTGGAACACGCCCCCGTCCTCCGGGCGGCGGAAGATCTCGGACCAGATGCTCTCCACCGTGGCGGTCACCAGGGCGGCTTTGGAATCGAAGTAGTTGTAGATGGACCCCACCGACACCCCGCAGGCCGCCGCCACGGAGCGGATATTGACCGCGGACCAGCCCTGCCGCCGGATCAGCTCCCGGCTGGTTTTCAGAATTTCTTCCTTTGACGTTATGACGGTATTCATTCCATCCCTCCAAACTGAACAATGTTCAGTATAATGGATGGCGGCGGGTTTGTCAAGAGTTTTTTGGGGGGATTAGGGCGGGGGATTAGGGCGGGAAAATTGGGAGGCGGCTTTGGCGGGGTATGGCGAAAGGGCCCCCCTCCGTGCTTTTCGGCGGAAGGGGGCCCTTGTTTGCTTTTTTCGGGGAGGGCTACGGGGCCTCTCGTTGGATGAGGGCCAGCGTCTCCACATGGACCGTCCTGGGGAACATATCCACTCCACGCACCGACCGGACCCGGTACCCCTCCCCGGCCAGCCGCCGGAGGTCCCGGGCCAGGGTGGCGGGGTTGCAGGAGACCATGACGATCCGCTCCGGGGCCATCCTTGCCACGGCGGAAAGGGTTGCCTCGTCGCAGCCCTTCCGGGGCGGGTCCAGGACCACCACGGCGGGGCGCAGGCCCTCGGCCTCCAGCCGGGCGGCGGCCTTGCCCGCATCGGCGCAAAGGAACCGGGCGTTTCGGATGCCGCTCCTTGCGGCGTTCCGCTCTGCATCCCGGACGGCGCTTTCCACCGCCTCCACCCCGATGAGCTCCTTGGCCTCCTTTGCCATAGAAAGGCCGATGGTCCCCGCCCCGCAGTAGAGGTCCAGCAGGGTCTCCCCGGGGGAGAGGGCCGCCAGCTCCGCCGCCTGGCGGTAGAGGAGCTCCGCTCCCTGGTGGTTCACCTGGTAAAAGGAGAGGGGGGAGATCTCCACCTCCACCCCGGCCAGGACGTCCCGGATGACAGGCTCCCCGAACAGCGCCTTGGTCTCCTTGCCCAGGATGACGTTGGTCCGCCCGGTGTTGACGTTGAGGAGGATGGAGGTCACCTGGGGGCAGGCGGCCAGGACCCGGCTGATGAGGAGGCGGGGCTGGGGGATGCTCTGGCCGTTGACCACCAGGCAGACCATCACCTGGCCGGTGGCCTCACCCCAGCGGAGGTAGAGGTGGCGGAACAGCCCCCGGTGGGCCTTTTCGTCGTAGGGCCTTTGGCCGCTCTGGTCGATGTAGCCGCAGACCGCCCGGGCGATCTCCCCGAAGAAGGGGGGCTGGAGGAGGCAGTCCCCGCCGCAGGGGACGATGGTGTGGCTCCGGGGGGCGTAGAATCCGCAGAAGGCCCCGTCGGGGCCCTGGCCGATGGGGTACTGGGCCTTGTTCCGGTAGCCGGTGGACTGGGGGGAGGGGTGCATAGCCTCCAGGGGGATCTCCATCCCCCCGATGCGGGAGAGGGCGTCGGCGATCCACCGGCCCTTGATCCGCACCTCCTCCTCATAGGAAAGATGCTGGAGGGCGCAGCCCCCGCACCGGCGGCAGACGGGGCAGGCGGGCTCGATCCGGCCGGGGCCGGGGGAAAGGACCTCCTGGATGATGCCGTAGCAGTAGGAGGACAGGACCTTCACCACCCGGACGGCGAGCCGGTCCCCTGGGGCGGTCCCTGGAACAAAGACCACCATCCCCTCGTGGCGGCCCACGCCGCTGCCCTCGCTGCTGGTGACCGATTCGATCTCCAGGGGGATGAGGTCGTTTTTCTTTAGCATAGCGGGTCCCTCCTCTTGGGGTTCGTTTTTGCGGGTCAGAAAATTCCGTCCAGTTCTTCCTCTGTGTCTGCTCTATTTTAACATATGGGGGCGAATTTTTCTACCGGTTTTTGAAATTCGGGGCGGCGGGCCCCTCTCCCTTTTCGGTGTATCATTTTCCCCCTCCCCGCATAGAATAACAGGTACGGGAAGGGGGCGAGAACAGATGCAGGACGAGCGGGAGGAC
>CANOCD010000283.1 GCA_947564495.1 uncultured Angelakisella sp.
ACACCCGCAGATAATTCCCCCCGAACCCCACCGTGCAAAGGTCCTCGTAGGGGATCTCCACCGGCTCCTTGATCCACCGGCCCTCGGCGTCCACGGGGCGGATGGTCAGGTAGTTGGCCTCCAGCCCCTCGATCCTGCCCACGTAGAAAAACAGCTCCCCTTCCTCGTTGGCGCACTCGGCGATGCACCAGCCGGAAAAAGCCTTCCGGATGCCCGCCAGCAGCTCCTTCCAATCCCGGCAGCCGGGGATGGCCGGGGCCTGGCAGCCACGGTAGATGCCCTCCCCCTCCATCGCCCGGCGGATGAAGTCGTTGTCGTCGTACTGCTCCACCCCGGTGATCTGCCCGGCGGCGATGGCCAGGTAGCCGTCCAGGGCGAAGTCCCGCTCCCGGGCCAGCACCACCAGGGCCGGGCCGGTCATCACCGGGATGCCGCTCCAGCTGTCCCCGGTTTCGTCCCGGTAGACGGCCATGACCTGCTTCTTTTGGGCGGCGGACGCCAGGACGGCGATCATTTCATTCATCGTTATAACCTCCTAATTCTCTCGGCAGAGCATCACCAGCAGGGTCCCCTGGGCGGTGATGACGGCGGTGTCCAGGATGTGATTGCTCACCCCCAGGGGATAGAAGGGGGTGAGGGGGTGGCGGTCCAGGGGGTACTCCACCCCGTTTTCGGTGACCCGGCAGGTCCCCCCCAGGGCGAAGAGGGAGAGATAGGCCCTCTCCCCCAGCAGGGCCCCCCGGGGGATGGTGACCGTCTCGTCCCGGATGACTCGGGCCCAGCAGTCCCGGTCCCGGAGCTCCCCCCGGGCCCCCCGGTCGGCCAGATACCCCAGGGTCTGGAGGTTGGCCACCGTGTGGTCCAGGCGGCCCCCCGTCCCCCCCAGGATGACGAAGTCGGAAAAGCCCCGCTCCAGGCCGGCGTCCACCGCCAGGACGCAGTCGGTCTCGTCCTTGCGGGCAGGATGGACCTCGATGTTCCCGGCGGCCCGGGGCATGGGGGCGGAGTCAAAATCCCCCAGGATGAGGTCCGGGGGGAAGCCCAGCCTCTGGGCGGTGAGGTATCCCCCGTCGGCCCCGATGACCAGGTCCCCGGCCTCCCGCCGGAGGCCCAGCAGGTCGGCCTCCTCCATAGGACGGCCGCAAAAGATGATACAGCGGGCCATGGAACCACCTCCTGTCACGTCCGCCCGGCTTTTTCTATTGCCGCTTTGTATAATTCTCCTTTTTTATACCCAGAGTCCGCCGCCACCCCCTTGGCCGCCTCGGAGAGGGAGACCCCGCACCCGGCCATCTGGACCACCAGCTCCACCGCCTGGTCGAAGCTCACCTGGGGGGCGGTGTCGGGGGGCGCCCCTTCGATCACCAGGACGTACTCCCCCCGGGGCTCCTTGTCCCGGTAGAGCTCCAGGGCCGCCCCCAGGGTGGTCCGGATGTACTCCTCGTGGACCTTGGTCAGCTCCCGGCAGAGGGTCACCCGGCGGTCCGGGCCGAAGGCCGCCGCCATGTCCTCCAGGGTGTCCCGGAGCTTGTGGGGGGCCTCGTAGAAGATCAGGGTCCGGGGGTCGTTCTTTACCTCCTCCAGCCGCTCCCGGCGGCTGCTGGCCTTCACCGACAAAAAGCCCTCAAAGGCGAACCGCCCCGTGGGCAGCCCCGAGGCCGCCAGGGCAGAGAGGGCCGCCGTGGGCCCCGGCACCACCCGCACCGGGATACCCGCCCCGTGGCAGAGGGCCACCAGGTCCTCCCCGGGGTCGCTGACACAGGGCATCCCGGCGTCGGTGACGATGGCGCAGCTCTCCCCGGCCTGTATGCGCCGGAGGATCTGCTCCCCCCGCTCCCGGAGGTTGTGCTGGTAGTAGCTCACCATGGGCTTTTTGATGCCGAAGTGGTTCAGCAGCTTGACGCTGACCCGGGTGTCCTCGGCGGCGATGAAGTCCACCGTCTCCAGGACCTCCCGGCCCCGGGGGCTCATATCCCCCAGGTTGCCGATGGGGGTGCCTACGATGTACAGGACCGACATGGGGATCACTCCGTTCTGTAGTATCTTTTGCGTTCTATACGGTTAGGATTCGGATTTCCCGTAAATCGCCAGCACCTCCCGGGTGAATCCGCCCTCGGGGTTTTCCATGATGAGGGGGGCCTCCACCTGGAGGGAGGGCTTTCCCCCCTTGCGGCCCTCCAGGAGAAAGAGCCAGGGGGGCGTGTCCCCCAGCTTCTGGACCAGCCGGAGCCGCTTGGGCTCCAGCCCGGCGGAGCGCAAAGCCTCCATGGCGTCGGGGAGCCGCCGTGGCCGCCCGCAGAGGCAGAACCGCCCCCCGAACCGGAGCAGCCGGGCCGCCGCCCCGGCGATGGCCGGGAGGTCGCAGGCCACCTCGTGCCGGGCCGCCAGGCGGTGGCCGGTCCGGGCCGGGGCCCCGGTCCCCGGCTGGTTGTAGGGGGGATTGCAGGTCACCAGGTCCAAGGAGGCGGTGGGGATGTCCGCCGCTGTCAGTGCCCGAAGGTCCCGGAGGATCGGCACGAACCGCTCCCCCAGGGCGTTTTCCGCCCGGGTCCGCTCCATCTGCTCCACCGCCTGGGGGAGGAGCTCCACGGCGTAGGCTACCCCCGGGGCCCGGTCCGGTCTGCGGAACCAAAGCAGCGGCACGATGCCGCACCCGGCGCAGAGGTCGCAGGCTCGGTCCCCCGGCTTTGCCCGGGCAAAGGCGGATAGCAGGAAGGCGTCGGTGCCGAAGCGGTGCTCCCGGGAGATGCAGACCCGCAGGGGCGGGATGTCCTCGTAGGTGTAGGGTTCCACGGCGGGGCCTCCTCTCTGCCCGGGGCTGGATTGGGTGCGTCTGTTCCGGATTCGGGCCTGCGGCCCTGTCCGGAAGGGCAGGCGGTACAGGGCGCAAGCGAGGGGCGCTCCTGCGGCTGGGTGTGGCGCAGGCTCGTTACCGGCCGTGGCTGTCACTTCGCTTTTAGCGGGTACAAAAAGGAAGTCTGCCCTTCGTTCACAACGCCGTTGTTTTTAGCACGGCCTTTTTGGAGGACTTGTTTCCGGGGGTTGCGGCCCGGTCTTTGCGGTCTGCCGGCCGTCAGCACCTAGGGGTATTTCGCCCTCTGCGGAGGGCGACCAGAGGCTTTGCCTCTGGACTCCACCGCCCTTT
>CANOCD010000284.1 GCA_947564495.1 uncultured Angelakisella sp.
CCAGACCGAGGCCATGACCCTGGGCGACCGCATCGTCATCATGAAGGACGGCTTTATCCAGCAGATCGGCACCCCCCAGGAGGTGTTCGACCATCCCGCCAACCTCTTCGTGGCCGGCTTCATCGGCACCCCCCAGATGAACTTCTTCAAGGCCAGACTGGTCAAGGAAGGCACCAAGTACGTCATCGAAGTGGGCGGCATCCGGGTGGAGCCCTCCGACGCCAAGCAGGCGGCCCTTGCCAACAACAAGGTGGAGACCCAGGACATCACCCTGGGGGTCCGCCCCGACCACATCGTCCTCTCCGAGGGCCCCAACACCATGGCCGCCACCGTGGACGTCTCCGAGATGATGGGCAGCATGATCCACCTCCACGCCAACGCCGAGGGCCGGGACATGGTCATCATCATCCCCACCGTGGACATCGCCGGCAACTACCAGAGCAAGTTCGGCTACGGGGCGGAGATCCGCTTCACCTTCAGCGGCCGGGTCTGCCACCTCTTCGACAAGGACGGCAAGAACCTGGAATTCTAAGTCCCGCAAACCAAAACAGAAGCGCCCCTCTCCGGCGAGCCGGGGAGGGGCGTTTTACGCTGTTCGTCAGTTTCTACTCATAGCAGTAGCGGATGAACTCCAGGATGGCTTCCCCCCGTGGGGCGCTGTAGGGCAGAAAGAGGTAGAAGGTCCCCGGGGGCAGGTCCTCCCGGTCCCGCAGGAACCGGCAGCCGGAAAGCTCGATGGCGCTGGGGACCGGCTCCCCGTGCTGGTCCGGGGCGTCCACGATAGAAGGGGAGAGCCGCTGGTACAGGTCCTCCGGCAGAAATTCCCGGAGGTCTTTCATGGGCACGTCCCCGGCGAAGTGCCGGTAGACCTCCCCGGTGGTCACCACAAAGTCCAGCTCCCCCACCGCCATATAGGCGATGATCTTGCCGTTGCTGGCCGCCGAATACTCGGTGGCCTTCCCGCCCAGGTCGATGTACAGGTCGTCGTCAAAGAGGATCTTCTGGTCCCGCCGCAGCCCCAGCCGGGCGGCCATCTCGGTTTCGATCTCCCCCGCCGGGAAGGCGCTGTAGATGTCGTTGGTGAAAAACCCCTGGAGGGCGGTCTCCTTCTGCCCCTGGACCACCACGTCCACCACGTACCCCAAAAAGAGGAGCAGGACGAGAAAACCGGCGAACCACCCCTTGTAGTAAACAAAGAGGTACTGCATCTTTTTGGGCCAGGTCAGGGCCCGGAGCTTTTCCGCTTCGCCCCGGTACCAGTCACGGATCGTTCTCATATCACACCAGCCACATCTCGTCGCCCTGGGGGGCGGCGTCCCCGCCGGAGGAGCCGTCCTCCCCGTCGTCCCGGCCATCCTCCATCCCCAGCCAGGGACAGTGGAGGAACACCCCGTACAGAAAATAGGAGGAGAAGAAAAGGTAGAGCCCGACCCAGAAGAAGAACAGCCCGCTGAGGAAGAAGATCCCCGCCGCCGCCAGGATCATCAGCACCGCCAGGGTGATGGTGACGTGGAGGTTGCCGATGGATAGAAAGAAGCTGTTGAGGAGCAGCTCCTTCCAGGGCATCTCATAGACCACCAGCAGGGGATAGAGGTAGAAGGCGCAGCAGAGGAACACCAGGGCGCAGCAGCCCACCGCCCCCAGCATGACGACGCCCAAAACGCCCCCCCGGACCAGGAAGAAGTTCCAGGCCGCCAAGAGGTCGGCGGCGAAAAAGACCAGCCCCGCCGCCAGCCCCAGCCAGAGGACCGTCCCCCGCTTCCAGTGCTTGCGGAAGGACCGGAAGTAGGCCCGCAGCACCGTCCCCTCGATGTTCTGGGCCTGGCGCATGGTGAAGTCGTAAAAGGCGGCGGTGGAGGCCCCGATGGTCACCAGGGGCAGGGAGGTGAGGAACCACAGGAAGCTGAGACAGGCCACGTCGGTGATCTTGCTGAAAAACTGCCAGAATTTGTTTTCCGGGTCGAACAGCTGGATCATCGCTTACTCCAGGGTGTTGGTGGTGATGAAGTCCACTCCCATGTCCAGGACCGCCCGGGCGTCCTCCAGGGTGTTCACCGTCCAGCAGTTCACCAAAAGCCCCGCCTTGTGGACCTCCTCCACCAGTTCCTTGGTCAGGGCGTGGAAGTCGATGTCCAGGTCCAGGTGGTACTTCACCATCTGCTCCAGGGCCCCGTCCACCCACTTCTCCAGCAGGATCTGGGCGGGGAGGTCGGGGTAGTGCTGCCGCAGCAGGAACAGGTTCTGGGGCTGGAAGGAGATGAAGATGACGTGGTCCAGATAGCCCTCCCGGCGGAAGGTCTCCACCAGGGCCACGATGTCCTCCTCGGCCATGGGGTTCTTGAACTCAAAGACGCAGGTCTTTTCATACCGCTTGCAGATGCCGATGTACTCCTCCACCGTGGGGAGCCGGAGGTCCGCCCGGCCCCGCTTGCCGTCCAGGTCCAGAAGCCGGAGGCTCCGCAGCGTCTCGAAGGTGCTCTCCTCCACCACCAGGTGGTCCAGGGCCACCCGCTGGGTGTTGTCGTCGTGGATGATGACGTACTTGCCGTCGCTGGTGCGGTGGACGTCGGTCTCGATGCCGAAGATGCTGTCCCGGTTGCCCGCCGCCACAAAGGCGGCGCAGGTGTTCTCCTTCTCCAGGCTGCTTAGTCCCCGATGGGCCACGAGCTTTACCCGATCGTCCCCAAGTTTGATGGTGGTCATGGTCGTTCCTCTCTTTTCTTTGTATGATTCTGTCGTTCCGGCCCGGCGGGGGAGAGGCAATAAAAAACTGCCCGTCTCCCCGGCCATGGGGGAGCGAACAGGATACCGTCCTCTCTTACACTCGGACCTTTTCCTATCGGGACCCGGCGCCCCCAAGGGGGATGCCGCCCGGGCCTTTCTATACAGTATAATACAAACCGGCCCCCGGCGCAAGGGATATTTTTCCCCAAAGCCCGGGTTTTCCCCTTTTTCCGTCCCCCTCCCGGATTTTCCGCCGCAGGAGGACATGATTCCACGAGCTGTGTACCCCTCGAAGAAAAAACGCCCCGTGGATGGGCTTCCCGCCAAGGGATTTCTACGCTCTTAAAAATTTGTTCAAAAAATCTTATGCTCTAAACTTGCCCAGAAATCCATGGCCATGGTGCGGATCTG
>CANOCD010000285.1 GCA_947564495.1 uncultured Angelakisella sp.
CTTCGGCGACCGCCGCAAGGAGATGCTCCAGGACATCGCCACCCTCACCGGCGGCCAGGTCATCACCTCCGACCTGGGTCTGGAGCTGAAGGACGCCAACATGACCCAGCTGGGCCGGGCCAAGCGGGTCACCGTCCAGAAGGAGAACACCATCATCGTCAGCGGCGAAGGGGATAAGGCCGACATCCAGGCCCGCATCGCCCAGATCCGTGCCCAGATCGAGAACACCACCTCCGACTTTGACCGGGAGAAGCTCCAGGAGCGGCTGGCCAAGCTGGCCGGCGGCGTGGCGGTCATCAAAGTCGGCGCCGCCACCGAGGTGGAGATGAAGGAGAAGAAGATGCGGATCGAGGACGCCCTCTCCGCCGCCAAGGCCGCCGTTGAGGAAGGCATCGTGGCCGGGGGCGGCGTGGCCCTGGTCAACGCCATCCCCGCCGTGGAGAAGCTGGCCGGGGAGAAGGAAGGGGACGAAAAGACCGGCGTCCGCATCGTCCTGAAGGCTCTGGAGGAGCCCATGCGCCAGATCGCCGCCAACAGCGGCCTGGAGGGCTCGGTCATCCTGGACGCCATCAAGCGTTCCGGCAAGAAGGGCTACGGCTTCGACTTCTACAAGGAGGAGTACGTGGACATGATCCCCGCCGGCATCCTGGACCCCACCAAGGTGACCCGCTCCGCCCTGGAGAACGCCGCCTCGGTGGCCGCCATGGTGCTGACCACCGAGAGCCTGGTGGCCGACAAGAAGGAGCCCGCTCCTCCCGCTCCCGCCGCCCCCGACATGGGCGGAATGTACTAAGCCCTGCCCGACGCTTTGCGTCTGATGCGGGAGCAAGGCCCTAACTCGTGCCCGGTGTCCTGACGCCAGGCACGCCAAAAGGACCCTCCCCCTTTGAGGGATGGGAAAAAACAGGATCGCAAGCGCCTGGAATCCCTGGTCTTTGCTTTGGATTCCAGGCGCTTTTTCAAGGACTGCACAGGAGGACATTCCATGAGCAGATACGCAGGAACACAGACTGAGAAGAACCTGGAGGTCGCCTTCGCCGGGGAGTCCCAGGCACGGAACAAATACACCTACTTCGCTTCGGTGGCCAAGAAGGAGGGGTACGAGCAGATCGCCGCCCTCTTCCTCAAGACCGCCGACAACGAGAAGGAACACGCCAAGATGTGGTTCAAGGAGCTGGCCGGCATCGGCGACACCGCCAAGAACCTGGAGGCCGCCGCCGACGGCGAAAACTACGAGTGGACCGATATGTACGAGGGCTTCGCCAAGACCGCCGAGGAGGAGGGCTTCCCGGAGCTTGCCGCCAAATTCCGGGCGGTGGCCGCCATCGAGAAGCACCACGAGGAGCGGTACCGGGCCCTGCTGAAAAACGTGGAGACCGCCGCCGTCTTTGAGAAAAGCGAGGTCAAGGTCTGGGAGTGCCGCAACTGCGGGCACCTTGTGGTGGGCACCAAGGCCCCGGAGGTCTGCCCCGTCTGCAATCACCCCCGGAGCTACTTTGAGGTCCACGCCGAGAACTACTGACCGGCGGGAACAGGAGTAAAAAACAATGATGTATTCAGAAAAGGTCCTGGACCACTTCACCAACCCCCGGAACGTGGGGGAGCTCCCCGACGCCAACGGCGTGGGCGAGGTGGGCAACGCCAAGTGCGGGGACATTATGCGGATGTACCTGAAGATCGAGGGGGACGTCATCACCGACGTGAAATTCAAGACCTTCGGGTGCGGGGCGGCCATCGCCACCAGTTCCATGGCCACCGAGATGGTGAAGGGGCGGACCATCCAGGAGGCCCTCCAGCTGTCCAACAAGGCGGTGATGGAGGCCCTGGACGGGCTGCCGCCGGTGAAGGTCCACTGCTCGGTCCTGGCGGAGCAGGCGGTCCGGGCGGCCCTGGCGGATTACTACAGGCGGCAGGGCATCGACCCGGAGCCCATCGTGGGGAAGATCCAGGAGCCGGACCACGACCACGGGGAGGGGGACAGCTGCCCCTCCTGCGGCTGAGGAGCCGTCGAGACGAAAAAAACGCCGGTCCGGGAGGGCCGGTGTTTTTCTTCTGCCCGGCGGCGGGGAAACTGAAAAAACAGCTGGCGTTCGGTCCCGGGCCGTGGTATAATAGGTCTAGTTTTGCCCCCCTAGGGGGGCGTCGGGGAGGTGACAGGATGAAGCGGGTCCTTTGGCTGCTGGCGGCCCTGGCGGCGGCGCTTTCGGCGGGCTTTGTCCTGGTCTCTGCCGATCCGCCGGGACCCGCCGAAGCCCCTGTCCAGATGGTCCAGCAAGTCAAGCCCCTGGCGGAAAAGCCCTCCTCCCCGGCGGAGGAGCCGCCCCCGCCCGACCCGGAGCCCGCCCCGGTGGAGGAGCCCTCCTCCGCCTCGGAGCCGGCCCCGCCTGTCCCCAAGGACCGGGACCTTCCCCCGGTGGAGGAGGGGGCGTGGACCCTCCGGCTGGTGGGCCGGGGGGACCCCCTGCCTGTGGACTTCGCCCCGGAGTACGAGGCGGTCCAGGGCAACTTCGTCCTGGACAAGCGGATCGCTCCGGTGGCCCGGAAGATGATCGCCGACGCCCAGGGGGAGGGGGTGACCTTGGTGGTCAACTCCGCCTATCGGCCCTACAGCGCCCAGCAGCTGGTCTATGACAACCGGTATCGGAAGTACCTGGAGGAGGGAAAGAGCGAAGAGGAGGCCCGGTATCTCACCGACAGCTACGTGGCGGTGCCCGGGTGCAGCGAGCACCAGCTGGGGCTGGCCATGGACATCGTGGCGGCGGGGAAGGACGAGTTCTCCCGGGGATGGCTCGGGGCCAACGCCCCGGACTACGGGTTCATCCTGCGCTATCCCGAGGACAAGACCAGCATCACCCATACCGCCTATGAATCCTGGCACTACCGGTATGTGGGCGTTGCCGCCGCCCGGGAGATCACCGCCCGGGGGCTTTGTTTGGAGGAGTATCTGGCGGAGCGGGACTCTGCCCGGGCCTATGGTCCTTGATCTTAGGGCGTGACTGAAGATATAGAAGGACAGAGAAGCTGCTCCCGGCGAAGGGGGCGGCGACAGCCGAGCCGTCTGTGGTATTGTGTCACTGGCGGAAAAGGGAGGCTTTTGCAAAGGGGTGAAAACGGGATGCTGGGGGAGATGCTGG
>CANOCD010000286.1 GCA_947564495.1 uncultured Angelakisella sp.
GGATTCGAACCCCCGACCTGCTGATTACAAATCAGCTGCTCTACCAGCTGAGCTATGCCAGCGGATGACCTGCAACGCCGATTATTTTACCACATCCCTCCCCCCTTGTCAAGGGCCTTTTTTCGGGGAAAGGACAAAAATCGCTTTTTCGCCCGGCGGTGTTGGGCAATTTCGCCAAGCGTGCGGATACGCTAGTGGCAAAAAGTCCGGGCCTTCCCTTGTGCGATCCGCCCCGGGCGAATATAATGGTACTATTCTGTTTTCCGAAAGGGGGCGGTCCTATGGCCACTGCCGCTGTCAACGCCGCTTTGGAGGCCATCCGGGAGTTCCCCGGGCGGGCGGGGCTCTACTGGCAGGACCTTGCCACCGGGGAGGAGGCCCAGGCCCGGGGGGAGGAGCCCTTCGAGGCCGCCAGCGTCATCAAGCTGCCGGTGCTGGTGGAGCTGTTCCGCCAGCTGGAGGCGGGGGAGGCCCGGGAGGAGGAGCCCTTCACCATCCGGGAGGAGGAGAAACTGCCCTCCTGCGGGGCGCTGAACTACCTTCATACCGGGGTGACGGTGAGCCTTATGGACCTGGGGGTGCTGATGATCATCCTCAGCGACAACACCGCCACCAACCTACTCATCCGGCGGCTGGGGATGGAGAAGATCCAGGCCGCCATGGCATCCCTGGGGATGGAGACCTCCGCCCTGCGGCGGCTTCTCTTTGACAGCGAAGCCGCCGGGCGGGGGATCAAGAACACCATCACCCCCGGGGAGACAGGGCGGCTGCTGGCGGGGCTCTACCGGGGGGAGATCGTCTCCCCCGAGGCCAGCCGCAGGATGCTGGGTATCCTGGGGGACCAGCGGCTCAACGGGAAGCTCCCCTTCTGGCTGGACGGCAAGGTGAAGTGCGCCCACAAGACGGGGGAGGACGGCCACGTCACCCATGACGTTGGCATCGTCTACGCCCCCAGGCCCTTTGTCCTCTGCGTCTGCGGGGACCCGGTAAAGGCCCCGGCCCTCAACGCCCTTATGGGGGAGATCGCCCGGGACCTGGTGGTGGAGCAGGGGGTCCCCCTGTAAGATGCGGGAGCTTGTCACCACCCTGTTCAGCTTTTACCTGCTGCTCATGGTCTGCCGGATCAGCACCGGCTGCGCCTTTCCCCTTTTGAACCGCAGGTTCCACGTCCGGATCGCCAGCCCCCGGCTCCAGCGGCTGCTCCTCCACCGGGTCAACCAAAATCCCCGGGCCTGGGCCCAAAGGCGGATCGAGAAGGCCCGGGGGCTCCTGGGTATCGACGGCATCCTGGCCTATCTTCTGCTGGTCCCTCCCGCCCTGTGGTTTCTGTTCACCCGGGGGTGCTTCACCCTGATGCAGGCAGGGACCCTCCCCGGCTGGTACGAGGATCTGTTCTGGGGCTTTACGATGTTCGCCACGGCGGACTACTGGCTGGGTTACTTCCTCCTGTGGCGGAGGGAGGGGCGGAAGGGAAAGGAGGAGGGAGATGGGTAAGGTCCTGGCCCTCCTCTGCGCCGGGCTCTGCGGGACGGCGACAGGGCTGCTCCTGGGGCGGTACGCCTCGGCCTGGTTCCCCTTCCGGCTCGTCCCCCTGTACCTGCCGGTGAAAAGCCCCTTTCTCCAGCGGCTGTTCATCGCCGGGGAGACCTGCGCCTGGGGCCGGGTCCAGCCCGGGGAGCTGCCCCAGCGGTACTACAAGGTCCGCCCGGGGGACCGGGGGAAACTCTCGGTGTGGGGGCTCCTTTTCTACCTGGACTGGTTCCCCCTGTTCGCCCTCTGTCTGGTGACCTGGGGGGACGGCCTCCCGGAAGGGCTCCGGCCGGTGATGGCCTTTCTGCTGGCGGCCCTGGCCGGGCTGCTCCTCCTGGAGCCCCTGGACTTCCTCCTGGGGGCCTGCCGGGCTTTGCGGGCCGAAGGCGTCCGATACCCCCGGGCCAGGGGGCTGGTCATCGTCCATCTGCTGCTGCTGGGGATGGCCCTGGTCCTCGCTTTCCGCCTTGGGCGATTTTGACATTTTTCCTGATGAAATTTCATTTCGGTTTCTTGCAAAATGGAAAATCTCACTTTTTCCTTTACATACCCCGGGAAATATGCTATAATGGACGAAATTCATTTTTTGCCACGGCGGCGGAGGGGCGGACCGGCCTGTTCGGTTTTGCAACAAAAGGACGAACCTCCTGCATTTCCGCCGCCGGCAGAGGGGGACAGCTGTTTATGAGGATCGTGGACATCCGCACCGGGGAGATCGGCATCCCCCTGGCCCGGCCCTTTAAGACCGCTTTACGCACGGTGGAACGGGTGGAGGATATTGTGGTCCGGATCACCGCCGAAAACGGCATGGTCGGCTACGGGGAGGCCCCGCCCACCGCCGTCATCACCGGGGACACCAAGGGTTCCATCCTTTCGGCCATCAACGAATACATCGCCCCGGCCCTGCTGGGGGCGGACGTCCTGGCCCTGGACGAGGTCATGGACCGGATGGACCGCTCCATCAAGGGGAACAGTTCCGCCAAGGCGGCGGTGGACATGGCCCTTTACGACCTGTGGGGCAAGGTCCTGGAGAGGCCCCTCTGGCAGCTCCTGGGGGGCTCCCGCCGGGAGATCGAGACCGACCTGACCATCAGCGTGGGGCCGGTGGACCAGATGGTGGCCGACTCCCTGGCCGCCGTACAGGATGGCTACCGCATCCTCAAGGTAAAGGTGGGCAAGGAGGGGATGGCCGACCTGCCCCGGATCGCCGCCATCCGGGAGGCGGCAGGCCCCAATGTCCGCCTGCGGGTGGACGCCAACCAGGGCTGGACCGTCCCCGACGCCATCCGCATCATCTCGGCCATGGAGGACAAGGGGCTGGACATCGACCTGGTGGAACAGCCGGTGGAGGCCCACGACCTGGCGGGGATGACCAAGATCACCCAGGCGGTGTACACCCCCATCCTGGCCGACGAAAGCGTGTTCTCCCCCCTGGACGCCCTGGAGATCATCCGCCGGGGGGCCGCCGACCTCATCAACATCAAGCTGATGAAGACCGGGGGCATCCACCAGGCCATCAAAATTTGCGACATCGCCTCCCTCTACGGGGTGGAGTGCATGATGGGCTGTATGCTGGAATCCAAGCTGGCGGT
>CANOCD010000287.1 GCA_947564495.1 uncultured Angelakisella sp.
CAGATCGTGGAGACCGGCATCGAGAATGTCAAACGCATCCTGTCGGAGCCGCAATACTGCCCCAGCAGAAATTCCAGCACATAGACGGGGACATTGGCCCCCTCCTTGATCTTTTTGGTCAGGTCCTTGCGGACGATGCGGCCATCGAAAAACTGCCGCAGCTTCCGGTCCAGCTGGGCATTGGCGTCCGCTGTCGGGGTCACTTCCGGGGGAAGCTCCACCGGCTCCTCTGGGATGCGCTCTCTGTATTCCTCCATGGTGTTCCCTCCTTATAGATCAAAGCCAAAGTCGTCCCCAAAGGCCACGTCGATGACAAAGTCGATCTTCTGCGGCAGGTCGGTGTTATTGGTGATGACCAGGCGGTAGGTCTTTTGGCGGCTGTAGACACCGGGGCGCAGGTGGAACCGGGCCTGGAACTGCCGCAGCTGGGCGTTTTCGCTCTCCCGGTCGGCAATGATCTGCTGGCTGTCGCTGACCTCTTTGCCCTCCTCGTCCTCCATGTAAACGGTGTAGGTGCAGGGACGGACCTTTTCCCCCACCGGCTGGCGCTGGAGGAAATCCAGGCGGAAGGCCATATTCGCCACCCGCCGGGTCTCGCTGAGCAGCATCAGCTCGGCATCGATGGCCTGGCTGCCGCCGGAACGCTGGTGCTTGCAGACCAGGACCGGGACCATCATCTCCTGGAGGGAGGGCCCGCCGTGGACGTAATTTTCCCCGCCGCCGGGGGTTCGCAGCCGCAGGGTGTCCCGGGGGGCAAAGCCCTGGTAGGCATCATCCTCCAGGCGGATGGGAAGAAGGTACTCCGAAGAAGCGTTTTTTTCGGAGATGAGATACCGCCTGCCTGCTTCCAACGTCTCCCCTTGGACCTCCTCCCGGCCCAGCTTGTCCCGCTGGGCAAGGGGGGCGGCGGTGTACAGAAAGCCATGGTCTGCGGTAATGATGATGTCCGTCCCCTGAAAGTCGCCCGCCACGATGCGGTAAAGGGCCTGCAATTCCCGGACGGCCTCCTCGCAGGCGGCAAAGACCTTCTCCTCGCTGGCGGGCTTGTCCCCAATGGCGTCGATGGTGTCGTGGTAGAGGTACACCACCTCTTTCCCGGCCACCAATTCCCGGCGCTGGGGGCGCTTTAGGGGGAGAATGTCGGTATATTTTAGGGCGGCGCTTTTGACATTCTGCTTTTGCAGCACCGCTTCCCGCTCCCGGATGGTGCGGGTAGGCAGGCCATCCATCAGGACCTCCTGTCTGTCGTTCAAGGCAAGACGATCCCCCGGCAGCAGCGCCGCCATGCCGAACTTGGTGACGGTGGGGAAGGTCCCCTGGACCGCCTCCAGGGCGGCGGTGTCCCGGGTCTCCCGGGTGATGGCGTCCCGGAGCTGCACCGCCACCTCGTAGCGCAGAGCGTCGGAGACGATGACAAAGGCCCGGCTCCCCCGTTTGGTCACCGGCTGGACATAGCGCTCGTAAAAGCGCCGCTGGCGGTTCAGCTCCGGAAGATACCCCACCCTTTGCCACTCCCCGGCAGCGGTGTCGATCCAGCACCGGGTCAGCTCCCCCAGGAACCAGCCCCGGTACAGCTGTTCCATGGTGTCGGCGGCCTGTTTCAGCCCGTCCTCCAACCGGGGGCCGCCCTGCTGGATGGCCCGGACAAAGGAGGAGCGGAATTTCCGGTAGGCGGTGTCCATCTGCCAGCCGGTCTGGGCGTAGAATTTCCAGACCGCCCGGGCCCCGGTAAAGTGAAAGCCCCCGCTGTTCTCCTCATAAAACTCCCGCATTTTGCCCATCTGCCACAGGCAGCTGTAGTAGGGGCAAAACCGCTGGTACCACCCGGCGGTCCGGCGGGACTCCGCTGTTTTCAGCAGCAGCTCCGCCTTTGCGGTGCCCTGGGCGATCTGCTCAAAAAGGCGGGAGAGCAGCTCCTCGTGGAGGGCCGGAAAGAGGGTGGCGCCAAGGAGCTGGTCCTGTTCCAGCCGGACAAAGCGGGCCGGGAGGTTCAGCTGCTGTTCCAACCGGCGGCAGAGCTCCCAGAGGGGGGCGTCATCCTCCCGGTCCTGCCAATCCACGGCAAGGGCGTAGCAGAAGGGGCGTCCGGCCACGGAGAGGAACCGCTCCAATCCCGCTAGGGCCGACTGGTGCAGGGTCTGGGAAAGGGCGGTGAGCAGGATATGGGCCGCCAGATCGGTGAGGGGGCGTTGTTCTCCATCCTGATACCCGGTGTACTTTTCCACCAGCTGCCAGAAGGCCTCCGGGCCGCCCAGCTTGCGGATATTCTCCAAAACGCTGTTTTCTTCGGCGGTAAGGCTGAAAGAGGGCGTAGTTGTGCTTGACGCCATCGTCCAGGTCGATGGCGATACGACGGTCGGACCTTTTCCTCGTACTTTTGAAGCTCCAGGGCCTGATCCTGGAGCTTCTTCTGGCGCTTCAAGAGCTTCACCCGCTGGGCGGAGGAGGCTCCCTCCAGCTCATCGGCCAGGTGGGTCAGCTGGGTGCGGTACCGCTCTTGCTGCTCGTGGACGTAGTCGGTGCGGACCCGAGCCAGCAGGTCCGGCTGGTAGCGGTGGAGGTAGATGAGAGCCTTAAAGCCGTTCTTTTTGCCGCTGTCAAAGAGCCAGTAGATAGGCCGCTTCTGGTAGGTCTTTAGGTGGTCGGGGTAGAAGCCGGAGAGGAAATACTCCCGGATGACCTCCCGGGGGGCGCCCTTGCCCCCCAGGGCGGAGGCCACAAAGGCCAGGTTTTCCTCCAGGGTCTCGGCGCCGTAGACGACCTCCACCCATTTGACGAAGCGTCCGGTGATGTCGTCCTCAAAGTAGTCATCGTCGCAGATGGGGATGATGTTGTCCAGGTCGGGCTGGTAGGTCTTGTACTTGCCGGGGTCCCAATCGCCGCCGGCGTAGGCCAGGCCCTCCACGTCCAGGGAATAGCGGCCGAACATACAGCCCACGGCGTAGGAGATGAGGGAGGTGATCTCGTCCCGCAGGGTTCGGGCGTAGGCGCTGCCCTTCATGGCCTCCGGGATGTCCTCCTTGATGTCAAAGACCCGGTGGACGGTGATGTCCCGGTCGGCCACATCGGGGGTCAGCTCGTCCTGCAGGCCGTAGATGTCGATGA
>CANOCD010000288.1 GCA_947564495.1 uncultured Angelakisella sp.
CAGCGGTACAACGAAAAGCTGGCCCAGCTCAAGGATAAGCGGGCCATGTACTACGCCTCCATCGGCTTTATGCTCTTCTTCGGGTTCCTCTATATGGGATGGATTCTTTCCGCCAACCGGCTGCTCATCGTGCCCTACACCTTAGCCTAATTCGTCAGCCCGGGCGACCGGGCTTTTTCTACGATAGACAGGAGGTCCCTATGATCCCACCCAACATCGACCGCCAGCTCCTTCGGGTCCAGAAGCCCGCCCGGTACGCCGGGGGGGAGACAGGCAGCGTCACCAAAAACAAGGCGGAGGTGGACCTGCGCTTCGCCTTCTGCTTCCCCGACCTCTACGAGGTGGGGATGTCCCACCTGGGGATGAAGATCCTCTACTCCCTCATCAACGGGCAGGAGGGGATGTGGTGCGAGCGGGTCTTTGCCCCCGATACCGACTTCGAGGCCGTGATGCGCCGGGAGGGCATCCCCCTTTACGGCCTGGAGAGCTTCGACCCTGTCCGGGAGTTTGACGTCATCGGCTTCACCCTCCAGTACGAGATGTGCTACACCACCGTCCTCAATATGCTGGACCTGGCGGGGCTCCCCGTCCGCTCCGCCGACCGGAAGGACCTCTGGCCCCTGGTCATCGGTGGCGGCCCCTGCGCCTGCAACCCGGAACCGGTGGCCGACTTCTTCGACCTCTTCCAGCTGGGGGAGGGGGAGGAACTCATGCTGGAGATGCTCTCCCTCTGCCGCCAGGCCAAAAAGGAGGGCTGGGACAAGCCCCGGTTCCTCCGGGAGGCCGCAAAGATCCCCGGCATCTACGTCCCGTCCCTGTATGACGTTGCGTATAATAGCGATGGAACAATACAGAGCGTAACCCCCAAAGAGGACGCTCCCCCCCAGGTCACCAAGCGGATCGTCAAGGACCTGAGCAAAATGTTCTTCCCCGACAACTTCGTCGTCCCCTTCACCGAGACGGTCCACGACCGGGCCATGGTAGAGGTCCTCCGGGGGTGCCTGCGAGGGTGCCGCTTCTGCCAGGCGGGGTACATCTACCGGCCCTTCCGGGAGAAATCCCCCCAGGTCCTGGACAGCCAGGCCAAGGCCCTCTGCGCCGCCACCGGCTACGAGGAGGTCTCCCTCACCTCCCTGAGCACCAGCGACCACAGCCGCCTGGAGGAGCTGATGGAGCGGCTCCTCCCCTGGACCACGGCAAAAAAGGTGAACATCGCCCTGCCCTCCCTGCGGGTGGATAACTTCTCCCCCCGGCTGCTGGAGATGATCCGGAAGGTCCGGAAAAGCGGCCTCACCTTCGCCCCCGAGGCGGGGAGCCAGCGGCTCCGGGACGCCATCAACAAGAACGTCACCGAGGAGGAGGTCCTTTCCACCGCCCGAGCCGCCTTCGCCGGGGGCTGCACCTCCATGAAGCTCTACTTTATGATGGGCCTGCCCACCGAGACCATGGAGGACATGGACGCCATCATCGGCCTGGCCCAGAAGGTGGTGGACCTCTTCTACCGTATGCCGGAAAAGCCCAAGGGCCGGGGGGTCCAGGTGACCATCAGCGTGGCCTGCTTCGTCCCCAAGCCCCACACCCCCTTCCAGTTCCGGCCCCAGGACACCATGGAACAGTTCCGGGAGAAGCAGAAGCGCCTCCTGGAGACGGTGTCCAGCCGGAAGATCAAGGTGAACTACCACGACGCCGCCACCAGCCGGGTAGAGGCCATCCTGGCCCGGGGGGACCGCCGCCTCTCCCGGGTGGTGGAGACGGTCTGGCGGGAGGGCGGCGATCTGGAGGGCTGGGACGAGCACTTCTCCTACGACCGGTGGACCTCCGCCCTGGAGGCCGCCGGCCTGGACGGGGATTTTTACGCCTGCCGCCCCCGGCCCTACGACGAGGTCCTGCCCTGGGACCACCTGGACTACGGCATCGCCAAGGGGTTCCTGATCCGGGAGGACCAGAGGGCCCAGGAGAGCCGGACCACCGAAAACTGCCGCCGCCAATGCTCCGGCTGCGGGGCGAATCATCTGCTGGGAGGTGCCTGCTTTGAAGCTGATCCGGGTGTTCTTTGAAAAGCGGGACCGGGCCCGGTACATCTCCCACCTGGACCTGACCCGGTGCATGACCCGGGCCTTCGCCCGGACCGAGATCCCTGTCTGGTTCACCGAGGGGTTCAACCCCCACGTTTACATGACCTTCGCCCTGCCCATCCCCCTGGGGGTGGAGGGGATGGAGGAGTCCTTCGACTTCAAGCTCCTGGAGGACGGGTTCCCCCTGGAGGAGATCGCCCGGCAGTTAAACGCCGCCCTGCCCCCGGACCTTCGGGTAAAGCGGGCCGCCCAGGCCGTCTCCAAGCCGGAGGCCATCGCCTGGGGGGAGTACCGGCTGGCCCTCCACGACCCCGCCGGGGGGGCTGCCCTGGGGGAGGTCTGGGGGCGGTTCCTGGCCCAGCCCTCTATCCTGGTGGAGAAAAAGACCAAGCGCAAGGTCCAGGAACTCGACCTGCTGCCGCTGATGACCGAGCTTTCCCGGGGGGCGGAGGGCGACTGCCTGACCCTGGGGCTACGGCTCCCGGCGGGGGCGGCGCTGAACCTGAACCCCAACCTGGTGCTGGGGGCGTTTCAGCAGTTTTTGGGCCGGGAGGTGGAGTATGCCCGGGTAGCCCGGACGGCCATCCTCCGGGAGGATATGACGCCGTTTGCCTGACGGCGGCTGGCCTACGGGCGGGAGGCGGTGGTCTTGCTGCGGGGGTCAGGCTTCGCTGGACACCAAGGCCATCTCCCGGACCTCGACCTCCAGGTTTTTGCGGAAACGCTCCACCAGGACCTCCATGGGGGTATCCAGGAAGCAGTCCTCCATGGTCTTTTCGATGGCCCCGTCCATCACTCCATCGAACTGGTTGGAGAAGATCACGACATAGAGAAGAGTGTACAGTTCCGCCTGGCACAGTCTATCCACCAAGCCGGAGAGATAGACCGCTGTGGGGCTGTAGCTTTCCGGGTGGCAGACGCGGTACCAGTCGTTGGGGTGGTCCCTCGTCCAGAGGATCAGTCGGCGGAGTTCTTGCTGACTGGAGCTAAGTTGAGCAGGGGTTGAGGATATGTCTGTCATGGTGTGGCC
>CANOCD010000289.1 GCA_947564495.1 uncultured Angelakisella sp.
CGCGCGGATGCGCCCGAAGTCCTCGGGGCAGACCAGCGCCTTTTCGGTGACGTCCAGCCCCGCCATGGTGATGGGGATGCCGGAGCGGAACACTAGCCGGGCGGCGTGGGGGTCCACCAGGATGTTGAACTCGGCGGCGGGGGTCCAGTTGCCGTGTCGGACGCCGCCCCCCATCAGGGAGATCCGGGCGATCTTGGGCTTCAGGTCCGGGTGGGCCAGCAGCAGCTTTGCCACGTTGGTCAGGGGCCCGGTGGGGACCAGGGTCGCCGGCTCGTCGCTGTCTGCGATGACCTGGGCCATGAGCTCCACGGCGGAAAGGGGGCTAAGCTCTGTTACAGGCTCGGGGAGGGGAGGGCCGTCCAGGCCGGACTGGCCGTGGACCACCGGGGCGATGATGGGGTCGGCGATGAGGGGGCGGGGGTCCCCCTTGGCCACGGGGACGTCCAGCCCGATGAGGGCCATGATCCGCCGGGTGTTGTAGGTGGTCTTTTCGATGGTCTGGTTGCCGCAGACCGAGGTGACCGCCCGGATGTCCAGACAGGGGGACGCCTTGGCCAGCACCCAGGCGATGGCGTCATCGTGGCCGGGGTCGCCGTCCAGGATGACGGGGATGGGTCTTGTCATGTTACGATTCCTTTCTTTCTGTTAGTCCAACCCGGCCTGCCGGAACAGCTCCAGGATCAAAGGCCGGTCCTCGCAGGCGGCCTTGAAGGAGAGGATGAACTCCTCCAGAGCCTCCCGGTTTTTGGAATAGGCGCAGAACATACTTCCTTCCGAGTCAAAGCCGATCTCCGCCTCCAGGCGGGGGAGCTGCCGGGCGAGAAAGACCCGGGCCAGGCTCTCCCAGTCATAGCCGCCGCCTTCAAAGCCCTCCTCGGCCCGGGTGTCAAAGACCTCCTGGAGGTATTTCCCCGCCGTGAGGCAGACCGAGCAGCTGGCGTCATGTTCCACCCAGAAAAACGGGGCGATCTTCTTTTCAAAGTCCATGAAACGCTCCTTTTACGAAGAAGGGCCCGCCCAGCACAGGGAGGACGGGCCCGGGGTCACAGGGAAGGGCAGGGGAGAGGCCGGGGGACTATCACTCCAGCTTCTTCCGGTTCTTTTTCAGGGTGCTGGCGGCGTAAACGGCCAGGCCCACGATGGTAAAGATGTAGGGGGTCATGGCCACCAGCTCCTGGGGCAGACCCAGGCTCTGCATATTGTTGGCCAGAGCGTCGGCGAAGCCGAAAAGGAGGGAGGTGAGCATCGTCCCGATGGGCTCCCCCCGGCCCATGGCCTCGGCGGCCAGGGCGATGAAGCCTCGACCGGCGGTCATGTTGGTGTTGAAGCTGGACATATAGCCCATGGACATGAAGGCGCCGCCCAGCCCCGCCAGAGCCCCGGAAATGCCCAGGGCGATGTACTTGATCCGGTTGACGCTGACGCCCACCGAATCGGCGGCGTTGGGGCTTTCCCCCACCGCCCGGATCTGAAGGCCCATGGGGGTCTTGTAGAGCAGCACCCACACCAGGAACACCGCAATGAAGGCGAAATAGGTGAGGATGTTGTGCCCCGAAAGGATGCCCTCCAGCACCGGGATGTTTTGCAGGACAGGGATGTTCACCGTGGGCATCACCTTGCTGGCCAGGTTGGCGGAGTAGCCCCGGTCCCCGGAAGCCAGGTACATGAAGAACACGGTGCCGCCGTTGCCCAGCATATTCACCGCAATACCGGCCAGGATGATGTCGGTCTTGAGCTGCAAGGCGAAGAAGCCGATCATCAGGGCGGTGAGGACCCCCAGGAGGATGGCGCAGAGGAGGCCCAGCCAGGCGCTCTGGGTCCAGGCGGAGAAGATGACCCCGGTGAGGGCGGAGATCATCATGATACCTTCCAGACCGATATTGGTGACCCCGGCCCGGTCGGCCACCACGGCAGCCAAAGCGGCAAAGAGGATGGGAGTGGTGATGCGGAAGATGGAGAACACAAAGGCTTCCGAGAAGATGATACCGATAATGTTTTTTAACATTACGCCTCAGCTCCTTTCTGCTCACCGGTGGCTTTCTGCTCGGCCAGCTCCTCCTTGGCGCCTTTGACCACCAGCTTCTGACGGTACTTGCTGAGGAACTGCTCGGCGGCGAAGAACAGGAAGATCACCGCCTGGATGATGCTGAGCATCTCGGCGGGGACGTCGGTATTCAGCTGCATCAGGTCGCAGCCCCGCTTCAGGTAGGACATGAAGAAGGCGGCCAGGGGGATGAGGATGGGGTTGTTCTTGGCAAGGATGGCGATGGTGACGCCGTCCCAGCCGTAGCCGGGCAGCTGCCGCCATTTGAAGCGGTCAAAGTAGCCCAAAATTTCCACAGCGCCCCCCATGCCGGAGAGCAGGCCGCCGATGACCTGGCAGAGGACGATGGTGGCGGCCACCTTGATGCCGGAGTATTTGGCGAAGCTCTCGTTTTGGCCCACCATCCGGATGGCGTAGCCCCACTTGGTGCGGTACATAAAGAGGTAGACCAGGACGGTCATCACCAGGGCGATGATGATGCCCCAGCTGAGGTTGGTCTTGGGCACCAAGGCGGGGATGCGGGCGGTGTCCAGGAACTTGTGGGACATGGTGGCGCCCTGGGTGCGGTCCGCCATATGCCAGTTGAGGATATAGACCCCCAGCTGGAGGAGGATATAGTTGAGCATCAGGGAGGAGACCATCTCGCTGGCCCCCAGTTTGGTTTTCAGCAGGGCGGGGATGAGCATGGCCGCGGCGGCCACCACCGAGGCGATGACGATGGCCACGATAATGTGGAGTACCGGGGGCAGGGGCAGGTAGATAGCCACCGCCGCCGCCACCAGCCCGCCGAAGTAGAGGGTGCCCTCTCCCGCCAGGTTGAACTGATTTGCCTGGAACATGACGCAGACCCCAAGGCCGGTAAAGATGATGGGGATCATCCGCTCCAGGATGAGCCATAAGTACCGGACCTTGGTGAAGGGCCCGATGATCAGGTTGTACAGGGCCTCAAAGGGGACGTCGCTGATGATGAAGATAAAGATCATGGCGACCGCCAGGGCCAGGAGGATGGAGGCGGCACCCCGGACGATCTCAAA
>CANOCD010000290.1 GCA_947564495.1 uncultured Angelakisella sp.
GGAAGAAGATCCGCCCCCCGTCCAGAGCCGGGAAGGGCAGGAGGTTAAAGACCCCCACGTTGATGGTGATATAGGCCACCAGGGTGATGAGGGAGCGGAACCCCTGGTCCGAGGCCTCCTGGATGACGGTAGCCGTCCCCACCGGCCCGGAAAGCTGGCTGAGGCCGAACCGCCCGGTGAGGATGTCGATGAGGGAGTACCACACCTGCTTCACGGTGGAAATCGTCTGCTGGAAGGTGTAATAAACGCAGTTGCCCAACGTCTTTTCCGCCCCCAGGAAGATGAAGTCGATCTTGAGGACCCGCATCCCGTCCCCGGCGTCCTCCATCTGGAAGGGCACGGTGAGGGTCAGCTTCTCCCCCGGGTCCTTCTCCCCGATGCCGAACCGGGCCAGAGCCCGCTCCCACCGGGTCATGGAAAGATCCCCGCCCCGGAGGACGGTGAGGTCCACCACCCCGTCGGCGTCCCGGATGAGCTGATACACCACGTCGTTATAGCCGGGGGTGTCGTAGCCGTTCACCTCCACGATCCGGTCCCCGGGCTGGAGGCAGGTGGCGGAGGCGGTTCCCTCGGAGAGGCGGGCCACCACGTTGGTCCCCAGAAGGTTCATCTGGCTGGTGGTGTACCCCAGGAGGGCGAGGCCCAGAAGGATGTTCATCCCCGCCCCGGCGGCCAGGATCAGAAACCGCTGCCAGGAGGGGCGGTTGCAGAAGGCCCGGCTGTCCTGGCTCTCCCCGTCCTCCCCTGTCATGGCCACAAAGCCGCCGATGGGAAAGAGGCGGATGGAATACTGGGTCTCCCCCTTCTTTTTGCTGTAGATCAGGGGGCCCATGCCGAAGGAGAACTCCTCCACCTTGACCCCGAACAGCTTGGCAAAGAAGAAGTGCCCCAGCTCGTGAAGGTTAATGATAACGCCGAAGATGAGAACAGTGAGCAAAACGGTTTTCAAGGTATCAGACTCCTTTTCCGCAGATCGGGCCCCGGTCCCATACCGCCGGGCTGCCTCTTTCCTATCATATACGAATTATATGGCGGAAATTAGGGGGCAAATGTTAAAAATAAAATAAAAAAGCGGGCTGATGAACAAAACGCTGTCAAACCGGTCCATGGCGCCGCCGTGGCCGGGCATGAGATTGCCAAAATCCTTGATGCCGCACTGGCGCTTGATGATGGAGGCGGAAAGATCCCCCAGCACCCCCAGGAGGGCGGCCGCCGGGGTCACCAGGGCGATGGCCGGCAGGTTCACCGTGACGGCGTTGCGGATGTACCCCCAGGGCACCACCCAGTTGCAGAAAGCCTGGAAGGCCAGGGCCACCAGGACGTTGCAGAGGGTGGCGGTGACCAGACCGCCGACGAGGCCCTCCACCGTTTTCTTGGGGCTGACCTGGGGACAGAGCTTGTGCTTGCCGAAGAAGGTCCCCACGAAGAAGGCCCCGCTGTCCGACCACCAGGCGCTGCCGAAGATGAGCAGCAGGTAGAACACCCCCATCTGGGGGCCGGTCTGCTCTTTGAGGAGGATGAGGCAGTAGAAGGAGACCGCCAGCAGGATGGAGATGAGGAAGCTGTAGGCCATCTGCTCCACCCGCAGGTCGTTGTGGCTGTGGAGGAGGATGAGGAAAAGCAGCACCACCAGCAGATAGCTGAGGTAGGAAAAGGAGATGGCGATGGCGCTGGTGTTCAGAAAGAGGATAAGGACGCAGAATACCCCGCACACCGCCACAAGGCGCCGGTAGCGCAGCAGGTCCGCCGCCTTGAAGATCTCGTAGAGGGACAAAAGGCAGACCCAGGCGGCCAGGACATTCACCAGGATGGTGTCGAAAAAGGCCAGCAGCACCGCCAGCAGGATCAGGCCCGCTATCGCCGAAAGGACTCTTTTTTTCATCGGTTCTCACCTTCCAACTAATAGAATCAAACACCCCCGAAGCGGCGGTCACGGCTGGCGTACTGGCACAGGGCGTAGTTGAGATGCTCCGGCGTGAAATCGGGCCAGAGGACATCCATGAAAAGAAGCTCGGAATAGGCCGACTGCCACAGGAGGAAGTTGGAAAGGCGGTACTCCCCGCTGGGGCGGATGATGAGGTCCGGGTCGGGCATCCCGGCGGTGTAGAGCCGCCGGGAAAGGGCCTCCTCGGTGACCTCCTCCGGGGGGACGCCCTCGGCCAGAAGGCGCTTCACCCCCTGGATGATCTCCCCACGGCCCCCGTAGTTGAGGGCGATGTTCACCGTGATGGCGGTGTTCCCGGCGCTCTCCCGTTCCGCCCTGCGGATGCTCTCCCGAAGGTCGGCGGGGAGGGGGTCCACCTCCCCCAGCACCCGGAGCCGGGCGTTCTCCTTCTGGTACTCCTCCATGTTGGAAAGATACCGGCGGAGGAGGTCCAGGAGGGCGTCCACCTCCTTCTGGGGGCGCTTCCAGTTTTCGGTGGAAAAGGCGTAGATGGTGACATAGGAGATGCCAATCTTTTTACAGTGGCGGATGATCTCCCCCACCACCTTGGAGCCCGCCTTGTGGCCCATCTCCCGGGGCAGTCCCCGGGCCTTGGCCCAGCGGCCGTTTCCATCCATGATGATGCCGATATGCCGGGGCAGCTGTTCCCGCTCCGGCGGGCGGCTTTCCGTTTCCTTCATAGCTTCTCCCATCAGATAGAAAGGATCTCCTTCTCTTTGGCCTCGGCCAGCTTGTCGATTTCGGCTACAAATTTGTCGGTGAGCTTCTGGATCTGGGTCTCCAGGTTCTTCACGTCGTCCTCGGTGGCTTCGCCGTTCTTCTTCATGGTCTTAAAGCGGTCGTTGGCATCCCGGCGGATGGCGCGGATGGCCACCTTGGAATCCTCGGCCAGGCGGGAGACCTGCTTGACAATCTCCTTTCTGCGCTCCTCGGTGAGCTGGGGGAAGGTCAGGCGCAGGACGGTGCCGTCGTTGGAGGGGTTGATGCCGATGTCCGAGGTCTGGATGGCCCGCTCGATGTTCTTGAGAGAGCTCTTGTCGTAGGGCTGGATCACCAGCACCCGGGCTTCGGAGACCGAGACGGAGGCCATTTCCCGGACCTTGGTGGGGGTGCCGT
>CANOCD010000291.1 GCA_947564495.1 uncultured Angelakisella sp.
CTGTCGCTACAGAAAGAAGGTCCGCCGGAAGGGCAACGTCGTTAAGTCATCAACCACAGACAGGTCCCAGGATGGAAGTCCGATGAGCGCACGCCCAAAGGGTCACAGCCTAACGAAACGAACAGCGTCGGCAATCAGGAGCACAGCCTGGCACGTTCCGGATTCGGCCCCAGCCGGGGCCTGTCCGGAAGGGCAGGCGGTACAAACCGAAAGCGAGGGGCGCTCCTGCGGCTGGGTGTCGGCCAGTCTCGTTACCGGCCGCAGGTTGTCACTTCGAGAAAACAAAACCGGGGAAGGGTAACTTGCAACCCTTTCCCGGCTTCGCTATTATTTTGTGCGGCCTGGTTTTATAGGTTTGTGGCCTTGGTTCGGCGGTCCAATCTTTACGACCTGCCAATCGTTAGCTTCTAGGAGCATTTCGCCCGCTGCGGCGGGCGACCAGGGGCGTCGCCCCTGGACCCTACCGCCCTTTGAAAAAGGGCGGCCCTAAACTTTGCCTGTCCCGATTTTTACCCTCTGCTTTCCCCGCCCCGTCAACACCCCCTCCAGCCACCCGGTCAACGGTAAAAACATCCCCGCCGCCGCCAGGTTGAATCCGGTGTGGAACCATGCGATCCCCGCCTTGTCCACCGCCTGCCCCCAAAACCCGAAGACCCCCGTCCCCCGCAGCAGATACAGCCCCGCCAAAAACACCCCGCTCCCCCCCAGGTTGACGAGCAGGTGCGCCAGCGCCGCCCGCTTGGCGTTGGCCGACGCCCCAACGCTGGCCAGCAGCGGCGTGACGCAGGTCCCGATGTTCTGCCCCAGAATGATCGGCGCCGCCGCCCCCCAGGTCACCGCCCCGGTGGAGGAGAGGGCCTGGAGTATCCCCACCGAGGCGGAGGAGGACTGGATGACAGCTGTCACCCCCGCCCCCGCCAGCACCCCCAGGAGGGGGTCGCTCATGGTCTGAAAGAGCCGGGGAAAGGCGGGGTGGGTCCGGAGGGGGGCCACGGCGGCCTCCATCTGGAGCATCCCGGTAAAGAGGATGCCGAAGCCCAGGAGCAGCTGCCCCCCCGCCTTGGCCCGGTCCCTCTTTCCCAGGAGATAGAGGAGGACCCCCGCCGCCGCCATGGCCGGGGCCAGGCTCTGGGGGGACAGGAGCCGGGGGCCTCCCCCCAGGGAGAGGAGGTGGGCTGTGGCGGTGGTGCCCACGTTGGCCCCCAGGATCACCCCGATGGCCTGGCGGAGGCTCATGGCTCCGGCGTCCACCAGGCCCACCACGATGACGGTGGCGGCGGAGGAGGACTGGATGGCGGCGGTGACCCCCGCCCCCAGGAGGGCGCCCCGGAGGGGGTTCCCTGCCAGGCGCTCCAGCATCCCGGGGAGCCATCCCCGGGAGACGGCGGCCAGGCTCCCTCCCAGGAGGGACATCCCATAGAGAAAGAGGGCCAGCCCGCCGAAAAGGCTGAGAAAGGCGTAAAGATCCACGAGATCCCCCCTTTGGTAAAGTTCCCAAAATATTTATGGAAACGGGGGGACTTTTATGCTATAATGGAGCCGGAAGCTCAGACCCATCAAAAATCAAAGGAGGAAAAGAACGATGAGTACCCCTCACAACGCGGCGGAAAAGGGCCAGTTCGCCAAGGTCTGCCTGATGCCCGGCGATCCCCTGCGGGCGAAGTTCATTGCGGAAAATTTCCTGGAAGAGGCCCGGCTGGTGACCAGCGTCCGGGGGATGAACGGTTACACGGGGAAGTACAAGGGCCATCCCGTTTCGGTGATGGGCCACGGTATGGGGATGCCTTCGGTGGGCATCTACAGCTACGAGCTGTTCGCCTTTTACGATGTGGAGAAGATCATCCGTATTGGGTCAGCGGGGGGGATGGACCCTCGGCTGGATCTGGGGGACATTGTCATTGCCCAGGGGGCCTGCACCGATTCCAACTACGGGGCGCAGTATGATCTTCCGGGGACCTTTGCTCCCATTGCCGACTACGGGATGCTGGCTACTGCGGTTGGGCTGGCGGGGGAGCAGGGGTGCAAGTTCCTGGTTGGGAACGTGGTTTCCAGTGATGTTTTCTACAATGCTCATCCGGAGAAGAGCGCCAGGTGGCTGGACATGGGGGTGCTTTGCGCTGAGATGGAATGTGCGGCGCTGTACATGAATGCGGCTTTTTTGAAGAAGAAGGCGCTGGGGCTGCTGACCATTTCGGATCTTATTGGGGACCCGGAGCGGGCGATGACGGCGGAGGAGCGGCAGACGAAGTTCCGGGATATGATGACCATTGCGTTGGAGACGGCGATTGCGGAGTAAGCCAAGCGCAAGGTAAAGTCCGAGACAGGCAAAGTTTAGGGCCGCCCTTTTTCAAAGGGCGGTAGGTCCAGGGCGACGCCCTGGTCGCTCCCCGCAGGGAGCGAAATGCCCCTGGGTGGTGGCGGTCTGTAGGTTGTATGGGCCGGGCCGCTGGACCAACGGTCAAACCAAAACGGGCCAATCAAAACCAGGCCGCAGGAAAAAACAGCGAAGCCGGGAAAGGGTTTGAAGTTACCCTTCCCCGGCTTTGTTTTCTCGAAGTGACAACCTGCGGCCGGTAACGAGACTGCACCCATACCCAGCCGCAGGAGCGTCCCTCGCTTTCGGTTTGTAGTCGCTGCCCTTCCGGACAGGCCCCGGCTGGGGCCGAATCCGGAATGTGCTGGCTATCGGCTAAGTGCAAGCTAGCGGTTCCCGCTAGGCTGTAGGGCCGCCTGCGGCGGCCACCTCTCCGGTCCTTCGGAGTCCTCCGGACGTGGGCTACGCCCAACCTCCCCTTTCAGGGGAGGCCCTGGCGGGGGCGATAGATTTGTTTTTGTGCTGAAGCTAGCGGAAAGCACCCCTCACGGCCAACCGCCGAAGGCGGCTCTTAGGCCGTGCCTCCCCTGAAAGGGGAGGTGGTCTCCGCAGAGACCGGAGAGGTGGCCCCCGCAGGGGGCTTAGGCGCTACCACCCTGTACACCCTTTCTCCTGACACGCCAGCCTGTACTCCTGATTGCCGACCCTGTGCCTGTCGTTAGGCCGTGACCCTTTGGGCGTGCGC
>CANOCD010000292.1 GCA_947564495.1 uncultured Angelakisella sp.
GGAAAAGACCAACTTCTACGACGCCGTCTATTCCCCCGTGATCCTGATCCTCAACGCTTTTGTGACCGCCCTGGTCATCCTGCTTTCCGCCTCCGGGGACCCCCGGCTCCGGGATTTCTTCGGGATGTCGGTGGGGACCTGCGTCCTGGTCATCTCCTACATCTCCCAGGTGTTCACCCCTCTGGCCAACATCGGCATGGAGATCCAGACCGTCCAGTCCGCCTTTGCCGGCGTCCGCCGGATACAGGAGTTCCTCTCCCAGCCGGAGCGATGGGACACCGACGCCGCCCTCCGCTTCGACCCGGCCGCCCCCTGCATCGAGCTGGACCGGGTGGACTTCCGCTACGGGGAGGGTCCCCTTGTCCTCCACGACCTGAGCTTCAGGATGGAAACGGGGGAATCCGCGACCCTGGCCGGGCGCACTGGCTCCGGCAAGAGCACCATCTTCAAGCTGCTCCTGGGCCTGTACCGCCCCCAAGGGGGGAGGGTGCTGATCCACGGCCAGGAGGCCGCCCTGATCCCGGACACCGAAAAGCGGAGGCTGTTCGGCTATGTGGAGCAGACCTTCCGGATGGTCCCGGGGACGGTGGCGGAGCAGATCACCCTGTTCGACGGCGCCATCTCCCGGGAGCAGGTGGAGAAAGCGGCCCGGCTGGCGGGGCTCCACGAGACCATCTGCCAGCTGAAGCAGGGGTACGAGACGCCCTGTGTCGAGTCCCTCTTTTCCCAGGGGCAATGGCAGCTGCTCTCCATCGCCCGGGCCATCGCCGCCGACCCGGAAATTTTGCTGCTGGACGAGATCACCGCCAACCTGGACAGCGGGACCGAGCAGCTTGTTTTGGAGGCGATACGGAACGCCGCCAGGGACCGGACGGTACTGGCGATCTCCCACCGGCTGCACGGGGGCGGGAAGGCCGGCCACGGGGCGGTCAAAAACGCCTGGGAGGGCCCGGGGCAAGCTCTGCGTGTCGTGAAGTTTTAAGGGGTGATTTATTCAGTCACCCGGGGGAAAGGAAAAAGCCCGGGGGTCATGCCAGTGACTCCCGGGCTTTTTGCTTGCCAAAAAACACACCGCCCCTCTCCCCGCCGGGGAAAAGGGACGGCGTGGTTCCTGTGTCAGCTCTCCCCGCTGTACTCCGAAAACTTCACCACGGCGTCATTCTTCCGCATAAACAGCAGCCCGAAGGACCCCGGCCCGCAGTTGCAGGCGATGGCGGAGGACGCCTTCTGCAAATAGACCCGCTCGAACCGCCCGTACTGCCGGGCCAGGTCCTGGATGTACTGGAGCCGCTGGCTGTCCATCCCGGCGTAGGTGATGAACAGCACCCGGCGGTCGATGTTCCTGGAGTCCCGGAACACCCGGCGCACGTACCCCCGGGCCATCCGGGCGAAGCTCCCCATTTCGGCGCCGCTGACCACCATCCGGCTCTTTCGCAGGGCGATGACCGGGTGGAGGAGCAGGGCGTCGCAGATCGTTTCGATCCGCTTGGGGATCTGCCCCGCCTGGCACATCATGTGGGTGCCGTCGATGATAAAGGCGGAAGAGATGTACCGCCGCAGCCGCTTTACCGCCTCGATGATCTGGTCCTTGGGGACGTGGTTTTCCGCCATGGCGGCGGCGCAGAGCACCGAAAGGCCCATGCTGCTGGAAAGGTGCCCCGAATCCAGCACCGTGACGTTCTCGAAGGACCGGGCGGCCTCCAGGGCGTTGTAGTAGCCCTGGCTGACGTTCTTGGCCATGGTGATGTGGATGACGTTCTGGGCCTCGGACAGGCGCTGGGCGAAGAAGCTCTCGTAGTCCTCCACCTCCGGGGGACGGGAGCAGCCGTCCCAGCCCCCGGCCATGTAGGCAAGCAGTTCGTCCGGGCGCATCTCGATCCCGTCCAAAAACCGCCCCCGGTCGGTGCAGACGTAGTAGGGGCAGACCGGGATGCCGAAAGCCTGGAGCAGCGGCTGGGGCAGGTCGCAGACGCTGTCGGTGGAGATCACCAGGGAGCGGCGCTGGGACTGCTCGAAGATGAGGACGTCCTTGCCGATCTCCGACTGGCTGGCTTCTTCGCTGAGTTTCACCAGGTTCTTGGGCAGGATGCTCAGCACCCCGGCCTCCAGGAGGGCGCCGCTCACCGGCTTGGCAAGGTAGCCGCTGAAGCCCTCCCGGCGGTAGAGGAACTGGTTGTCGCTGCCGGCGTTGGCGGTGAGGGCGATGACCGGCACGTCCTGGCAGAGGCCCCCCGGCTGGGTCCGCAGGGCGTGGAAGCACTGGATGCCGTCCATCTCCGGCATCAGGTGGTCCATGAGGATGGCGTCGTAGTGCTGCTTCTGGGTGAGGGCCAGGCACTCGGCGCCGCTCCCGGCGGTGTCGATCTGGATCTTGGTGGCGGCCAGCAGCTTGCGGACCACCGTGAGGTTCATGTCGTTGTCGTCCACCACCAGGACGTGGGCCTCGGGGGCCTCGAAGCTCTGGCGGTACTGCTCCCCCTGGCGGGACCGGACCCGGGTGGCCAGGGAGAACTCCCCCAGGGCCTTGGTGTCCACCACGTCCTGCTCCAGCATCACCACGAAGGTGGTGCCCTTGGTGTAGACGCTGTTGACGCTGATCTCGCCCCCCATGAGCTCCACCAGCTGGTGGACGATGCTCAGCCCCAGGCCGGTGCCCTCGATGTGGCGGTTCTTCTCCTCGTCCACCCGCTTGAAGGCGTTGAAGATGTAGGGGATGTTCTCCTTCTTGACCCCCTGGCCGCTGTCCTCCACCGTGTACCAGACCCGGACCCGGTTGACCCCCCGGCGCTCGCACCGCACCGAGAGCTTGACAAAACCCTCCCTGGTGTACTTGACGGCGTTGTTCAGGAGGTTGATGAGGATCTGCTTGACCCGGACCTCGTCCCCGAAAAGCATACTGGGGATGGAGGGGTCCACGTAGAGGCGGAACTCCAGCCCCTTTTCCTGGGCCTTGATCCAGATCATGTTGACGATCTCGGAGAACATCGCCCCCGTCTCGTAGGAGACGTTTACGATCTCCATCTTGCCGGACTTGATCTTGGACAGGTCCAGGA
>CANOCD010000293.1 GCA_947564495.1 uncultured Angelakisella sp.
AAACGGAAAAACCGCAAGGAGGAGATCGAGTTGGAAAAGAAAAGAGGCCGCCCCAGGAAACCCGTCTACCCCAACCAAAACGAGCTGATGCTCCAGTACCAGAACGCGCCTATCCCCGTCTTTTTTGTGGGACGGCATTTGGACGTGATCCAGGCCAACGAATACGCCAGGAGCCACTACCCATCCATGGTGCTTACCGACGGCCTGCGGTCGGTGCTGTCCCAGGACGTGGCGGAGGACTGCGCCCGCCGTTTGGAGGAGGGGGAGGATTTCCGCCGGGACCTGCCCCTTCTCAAAGCGTCCCGGGCGGCTCTGTCCTTCTCCCCCATCTGGGAGCGGGACCGGGTCGCCGGCGGCATCGTGATCCTGACCTGCGTGGCTGACGTGGAGCTTTCCGGCATGGAACGGGTGGTGGACACCTGCCTGGGCGCCCTGCCCAGCCGGCTGAACCAGCTGGTGAGCGACCTCACCAGCTCCGCCATCCCCATGAACCAGACCATGAAGATCCAGGGGAACGAGCAGTACCAGGGCAAGATCCGCTCCATCCTGCAAAGTTCCTACCAGCTGCTCCACTGTTCCAGCCTTCTGAGCAGCTACCTGGACTTCAGCCCCGACCGCCAGAGCGGCTGGGGGGTGGTGGACTTCTGGGAGAAGATGGGGAGCCTTTTGGACGCCAGCGAGAGCCTGCTCCACGGCAGCGCCATCCCCTTCCGGTACGACCTGCCCCGGGCGTCCAAGGAGGAGGCCAGGGTCTATTGTGACTTCCGGAAGATCGCCACCGTGGTCCTCTGTCTCATCGACAACGCCTTCCGGTTCACCCGCCCGGGGAACCGGGTCATGGTCACCGGGGAGACCGTCGGGGAGAAGGTCCGGATCAAGATCACCGACCAGGGCCGGGGCATCCCCCCGGAGGAGATGAGCAACATCTTCCTGCCCTTCTACTCCAGGGGGGCCAGCGGGGAGCCCCTGCTGGGCCAGAACCTGGGGCTGGGCCTTACGGTAGCCCGGCAGATCATCTACAACCACAGGGGGGCCATCGCCATCGAAAGCACCCTGGGGGAGGGCACCACCGTGGTGTTCACCCTGCCCACCCTGGACGAGCCGGTGACCCTGGACCTCACCGTCAGCGGGGACAGCGCCGCCTACCTGGGCAACCCCTTCTCCCCGGTGTACGCCCAGCTTTGCGACCATATCAGCCTTCCCTTCTAATAATAAGTAATAAGGTAGAAAACGGTCAGCCTTTCTTTCCCGATTTTACTGGAAATTTTCATCGTTCTGTGGTATGATAGAGGCCAGCAGGTGTAAGAGCCTATTCAAAATCTCCCCGCACGCCGCTCGGACGGGTCTTTTTCCGTCCGTTCGGCGCACTTGGAGATCTTGAATAGGCTCTAAAGGAGGGTTTGTCTATGGGCAGAGCAGGAGGCCGGGGAGGCGGGGGCTTCTCCGGCGGCGGCAGGAGCATGGGGGGATTTTCCGGCGGCGGGCGCAGCTCCGGGGGCTTTTCCGGCGGTGGCCGGGGAGGGTCCTTCGGGGGGCGGTCCGGCGGGAGCCGTGGCGGGTCTTTCGGCGGCTCCTTCGGGGGCGGAGGCTCCCGTTCCCGGCCGGCGAGGACCCCGGCGCCTCCCGGGCCCGTTATGGGCGGCCTGGGCTGGGGCATCCCCAGGACTCGCACCGTCATCGTCCCCACCCCGGTGCCAACCAGGGGTTCCGGCGGCGGGGGCGGCGGCAACTACAGCAATCATGGCGGCGGAGGAAATCCCCCGCCACAGCGGGACAGCGGCAACGGCTGCCTTGCCACGGTGATGGTGGTGGCCATCTTCCTCCTCATCCTCGGCCTGATCTTTGCCGTGGCCGGGGGCGGGAGTTCCTTCGGGGACGAGGCGGCGCCCTCCACCGTGGCCCGGGAGCCCCTGCCCGGGGGCTCGGTGAACGAGACCGGGTGGTACACCGACGACCTGGGGTGGATCTTGGACGAAAAGACCCTGGTGGCCGGGATGAAGGAGTTCTACCGCCAGACGGGGGTCCAGCCCTACCTCTACCTCACCCCAACGGTGAACGGCTCCGCTTCCCCGTTGGCCCAGGAGATGGGCCCCTTTGCCGAAGGTCTGTACGACAAGCTCTTTACCGACGAGGCCCACTTCCTCCTGGTGTTCCAGGAGGCGGGGGATGACGGGTACATGGCGGGGTATTCCGCCGGGGCCCAGGCAAAATCGGTGATGGACGACGAGGCGGTGGGCATCCTCCGGGACTACCTGGACCGGTACTACTACACCTCGGGACTCACCGACGAGGAGTATTTCAGCAAGGTCTTTGCCGACACGGCGGAGCGGATCATGACCGTCACCAAGTCCCCGTGGCCCATGGTCCTGGGCGTCTTCGGTCTGCTCCTGCTGGGGGCGGGGGGATACCTCTGGTGGGCCAAGGCCAAGGAGAAGAAGGCCCAGGAGCTCAAGGCTGCCCGGGAGATCCTGGAAAAGCCCTTGGAGACCTTTGGCGATACCGAAGCCGAACGGCTTGCGGAAAAATATCAGCAGGACGCCCCCGGCTCTGCGGGAGCGGGCGGGCAGGCCACCGATCAAACGAAAAAGGAGTAAAAGACTATGGGTATTCTGGACAGATTCAGCACCATTGTGAAATCCAACATCAACGCCCTTCTGGACAAGGCGGAGGACCCCGGCAAGATGATCGACCAGTACCTTCTGGAGATGACCGAGAGCCTGGCCGACGTCAAGAAGGAGACCGCCGGGGTCATGGCCGAGGAGAGCCGCACCCGGGCCAAGGTGGAGGCCAACCAGGCCGAGATCGACAAGTACGCCGGCCTGGCCAAGAAGGCCCTCCAGGCGGGGAACGAGGCCGACGCCAAGGTGTTCATCGCCAAGAAGCAGCAGCTGGAGACCTCCGGCCAGGGGCTGGTGGAAGCCTATGAGGTCGCCCGGGAGAACGCCCAGAAGATGCGCCAGATGCACGACAAGCTGGTCAGCGACATCGAGGAGCTGAAGCGCCGCCGGGAGGCCATCAAGGCCAAGGTGGCGGTGGCCAAGACCCAGGG
>CANOCD010000294.1 GCA_947564495.1 uncultured Angelakisella sp.
TGCCCGAGGCGGTGACCTTTGACGAGCAGCCCCTCACCTTCGCCCAGTCCTGGAAACAGCGGAAACGCTGGTCCACCGGGATGATCCAGTGCATGGAGCGGTACTCTCTCCCCCTCCTGGCCCGTTCCCTCCGGGGGAGCCGCCTGAGCTTTGACAGCCTCCTGTTCTTCCTGTTCCCGGTGGTCCAGGCGCTGGGCCTGCTGGCCATGGGCGGCAGCTTCCTCTTCGACCTGCTGGGGGTGAGCTACGGGCTGTTCCCCTGCACCGACCTGTTCTACCAGATCTTCTTCGCCGTGAACCTCTCCTTCCTCACCACCTTTCTGGGGGCGCTGCTGGCGGTGGTGGCGAACAGAAAGCCGGTGGTCAAAATGCTCCCCGCCATGGCCTGGTACTGGGTCTTCGTGATGAGCTGGCTGCCCATCAATCTGCTTTGCTTGGTGAAGAAAGCCACGGTCTGGGAGGCCATCCCCCATACCCGGGCGATCCGGCTTTCCCAGCTGGACGGGCAGGCGTGAACCAGATGACAACAAAAGCTCCCCGGTCTGTTCCCAGGCCGGGGAGTTTTTCTGTGTTCCGGGCTTTACCGGCTGGCCCGGTGGAGGATCAGCTGGCCCGCTATGGATATGGCGATCTCGGCGGGAGTCTCGGCCCGGATGTCCAGGCCGATGGGGGTGGTGACCCGGGCCAGGTCCTCCCGGGTGAAGCCCCGCTCCAGGAGGCGGGCGTTGATGATCTCGGTCTTTCTCCGGCTGCCGATGACCCCGATGTACCCGGCTTCGGTGCCCAGGGCGAAAGCCTCCGCTTCGAAGTCGCTGGCGTGGCCCCGGGTGATGACACAGATCATGTCCTCCCCGGTGACCGGGGCCCCCGGGTCGATGTGGTCCATATCCACCAGGCGGCACTCCTCCACCCCGGGGAACAGCTCCGGGCGGCAGAAGTCCTCCCGGTCCTCCAGGATGACGCAGCGGAAATCCACCCCGGAGAGGACCGGCACCAGGGCCTGGGCCACGTGGCCCCCGCCGAAGATGTACACCCGCCCGGGGCGGGCCAGGGTCTCCACGTAGTAGGCGGAGCTGTCCCCCGCCGTCACCCGGCAGGGACGCCAGCCCAGGGCCTTTTCCACCTCGGTCGGGACAGGGCTGCCCCCCAGGCGGCCTTTGGCGCTGTAGAGGCTCAGTTCCCCCGGGGCGCCGGGGGTGACATTGGTGACGAGCCAGCACCGCTCCTTCCCGTCAAAGGCGGCCAGGGCGGCCTTGCAGAGGGCGATGGTCCCCTCGTCCCCGCCCGGCATATAGTGGAAATCCACCGTCACGTCGCCGCCGCAGATCATCCCCAGGTCCCGGACCTCGCTTTTGCGGAGGACAAAGTCCTCGGCACGGCTGTTCCTGGCCCGAAGGACCTCCCCCGCCACCTGCTGGGCCCGGTATTCCACCATGCCGCCGCCGATGGTCCCGTGCTCCCGGCCCGCGGCGGTCACCAGCATCCGGGCCCCCGCCCCCCGGGGGGTGGACCCGGAGGAGGCCGCGACAGTCACCAGAACGGCGTCCCGGCCCTGGGTCATCGCCGCAAGAAGTTTCTCGAAAAGCTGCTTCATCTAGGCTCCCCTTCCTTTTTCTTCTCTTCCAGCCAACGGGCCGACCGCCGGAGGTCCTCCGGGGTGTCGTTGTCCATGACCGCCCCGGCGTCCTCCACCGGCAGATCGGCCATGGCCACCCGGCCCTGCTCCATCGCCCCCCGAAGCCCTTGGGGGCCGTCGTAGGCAAGCAGATAGGGGGTCAGCGCCAGGGACAGCGCCGCCGGGTGCCCGGCCCGGCCCCCAAAGACAGGGCGGGCGAAAAGGGCCTCGGCCCCCAGCACCCGCTCCACCGTCCGGTCCGACACCAGGGGGATGTCCGCCGGGCAGACCAGCGCCTGGCCCCGGCGGCCCTCCAGGGCGGCCAGCCCCAGGCGGAGGGAATCCAGCTGCTGGGTCGTGGCGTAGTCCGGGTTGTGGACAAAGGTCACCGGCTCCCCGGCAAGGTGGGCCTCCAAAAGGGCGGCGTCCCTGCCGGTGACCACCACGACGGGAGAACACCCGGCCCGGGCCATCATCCCCGCCACCCGGCGGATCATGCTTATCCCGTCCAGCTCCAGCAGGGGCTTGAAGACCCCCATCCGGCTGGACCGGCCCGCCGCCAGAATGATCCCGGCCCGGTCCTCCGCCCTTTTCTCCCCTGTTCCGGCATACTTCGCCGCCAGGGCCCGGGCCTCCTCGCAGCGGCGGCTCCAGCTTTCCAGGGCCTCCGGGCTGCCGCATTTTTCCCGGGCGGCGGCGAACCGCTCCTCCAGATCACAGCGCCGGGTCCCCTGTATCCCCTTGTCCGCCAGATAGAGCAGTTCCGCCTCGGGGGGCGGGTCCTCCCCCAGGTCGTGGTGCCGACGGACCAGCTCCCCCGCCCGGGGCCAGCCCTCCCGGGCCAGGGCCTCGGCGGCCAGGAAGGGGTGTTCCCGGCCCGAGGACCGGCAGAGGTCGTGGAGAAGGCAGGCCGCCCGGAGCAGCCCCCGGTCTGCCGGGGCCCCGCTTTCCCGGGCCAGCCGGTCCGCCTCCCAGGCCACGGCGGCGCAGTGGGCCATCACCGGGGGCGGGGTCCCGAACCGCCGGTACAGCCCGGCGATCTCCCGGTCATCGGGGTAGAAAGCGCCCCCGGCGGGGGCTTGGACCGCTTTTTGTGTCAATCTCGGTCACCTCCCGGCATATTCTCGCCATCCCCCGGGGCTATTGCAGCAGCAGGGGGATCTCCGGGGTGTGCCGGTCGGCGAACTCGAAGGCCCAGGCCAGGTTTTCCTCGATGGTGGCCTGGTCCAGGCGGCACAGCGCCCCGATGAGATAGACGTGGTAGTAGCAGAAGGTCCGGATGTTTTGCAGATCCGGGTTGTTGCTGATGTACTCGTGGTAGAGCCTCCGCCGGGCCCCCAGGTCCATGCAGACCGACATCCGCAGGTCCAGGGGGGAGAAGGTCTTGTGGAAGTCCCGGAGGATGGACCGGTAGTGGGCGCTGACAATA
>CANOCD010000295.1 GCA_947564495.1 uncultured Angelakisella sp.
CATTGAGCATCCCTACTGGACCCAGTTCTTCAATATGTTCAGCTACCGCTCCCTGCTCTACGCGGTGCTGTACTTCCTGCTCATCATCGGCTTCAACTACTTCTATATCGCCATCCAGTACAACCCCATCGAGATGGCCAATAACCTGCGGAAGAACAACGGCGCCATCCCCGGCATCCGTCCCGGCAAGCCCACTTCGGACTTCATCACCAAGGTCATCTCCAAGATCACCCTGGTGGGGGCGCTGATGCTGGCGGCCATCGCCATCCTGCCCATCCTCATCACCGCCGTCACCGGCATGAACGTGGCCCTGGGCGGGACCTCGGTCATCATCATCGTGGGCGTGGCCCTGGATACCGTCCGCAGCCTGGAAAGCCAGATGATGATGCGCCACTACAAGGGCTTCCTGGAGTAAGGAGGGGCGACATGAATCTCATTCTTTTAGGCGCCCCGGGGGCCGGCAAGGGGACCCAGGGGGAGATCATCCAGGAGCACCTGGACATCCCCTCCATCTCCACCGGCGTCATCCTGCGGGAGGCCATCAAGGCCGGCACCCCCCTGGGGCAGCAGGCCAAGTCCATCATCGACAAAGGGGGCCTGGTCCCCGACGAGGTGGTCAACGGCATCGTCAAGGAGCGGCTGGCCCAGGAGGACTGCCAGGACGGTTTCATCCTGGACGGCTTCCCCCGGACCCTGCCCCAGGCCCAGGCGCTGGACGCCATGGGGGTCCAGATCGACAAGGTGCTGTACCTCATGGTCCCCGACGCCCTCATCGAGGAGCGGCTCTGCAACCGCCGGGTCTGCGAGGGCTGCGGCGCCACCTACCATCTTGTCAACCAGCCCTCCTCCGCCGGTGACCTGTGCGAAAAGTGCGGCAGCAAGCTGATGATCCGCAAGGACGACAAGCCGGAGACCATCCGGGAGCGGCTGTCCACCTACCACCAGCTCACCGAGCCCCTGGTGGAATACTACCGGGGCCAGGGCAAACTCTATGAGATCGACGGCAGCACCACCATCGAGGCTGCCACCGAAGCCACCCTGCGAATCCTGGAGGGACAGGAGTAATGGTGGTGCTGAAAACCAGCCGGGAGCTGGAGATCATGCGGGAGGCGGGACGGATCTCTCACCTGGCCCTGATGGCGGGGGTGAAGGCCGTCCAGCCCGGCAGGACCACCATGGACGTGAACCGAGCGGTCCACGACGTCATCCTTTCCTTCGGGGCAAAGCCCTCCTTCCTGGGCTACGGCGGCTTCCCCGCCGCCGCCTGCGTCTCCATCAACGAGGAGGTCATCCACGGCATCCCGTCGAAGCGCCGCAGGATCAGGGAGGGGGACATCGTGAGCATCGACACCGGGGCCATCTACAAAGGGTTCCACGGCGACAACGCCTTTACCGTGGCCGCCGGGCAGACCTCGGCGGAGTGCGAGGAGCTGATGGAGGTCACTCAGCATTGTCTGGAGCTGGCCATCCTGGCCGCCCAGCCGGGGAACCGGCTGGGGGACATCGGTTCGGCGGTGGAACAATGCGCCCGGAGCCACGGCTTCGGGGTGGTGACCCAGTTCGTGGGCCACGGCATCGGGACCGAGATGCACCAGGAGCCGGAGGTGCCCAACTACGGCAAGGCCGGACACGGCCTGCGGCTGCGCCCCGGCATGACCCTGGCCATCGAGCCCATGATCAACATGAGGGGCGACGGCGTCTGGGAGGACCAGAAGGATGGCTGGACCATCCGGACCTCCAGCGGCCTGCCCTCCGCCCACTTTGAGAACACGGTGGCCATCACCGAAAACGGCCCGGTGATCCTCACCCGGCCATAGGAGGTCGCCTATGTTTCAGTGTGGAGAGGTGGTCTTTTCCGCCGCCGGCCACGACAAGGAGCGTTTCTACGCCGTGGTCGGGCTGGGGGAGGACGGCTGTCCCCTCATCGCCGACGGAAAGCGCCGCAAGCTCATGAGCCCCAAGAGGAAGAATCCAAAGCACCTGCGGCCCACCGGGAAACGGGTGGAGCTGGCAGAGATCGGGTCGGACCGGGCCCTTCGCCGGGCTCTGGCCGCCCTGGAGCTGCCCGGCTTTGGAACCGCACAGTAAGGGAGGCATTTGCAAATGTCTAAAAAAGATGTCATCGAAGCCGAGGGCACCGTTGTGGATGCCCTCCCCAACGCCCAGTTCTGGGTGGAGCTGCAGAACGGGAGCAGGATACTGGCCCATATCTCCGGCAAGCTGCGGATGAATTACATCCGCATCCTCCCCGGGGATAAGGTGACGGTGGAGCTTTCCCCCAGCGACATCCACAAGGGCCGCATCACCTGGAGACCCAAGTAGCCGTAGCGCAAGGAGGATAAACCTATGAAAGTCAGACCTTCCGTGAAACCCATGTGCGAAAAGTGCAAGATCATCAAGCGCAAGGGCCGCATCATGGTCATCTGCGAGAACCCCAAGCATAAGCAGCGTCAGGGGTAATGAACAAGTAGGAGGTGCATATTATGGCTCGTATTGCTGGTATCGACCTGCCCAGAGAGAAGCGGGTAGAGATCGGCCTGACCTATATCTTCGGCATCGGCCGCCGCACTGCCGGGGAGATCCTGGCCGCCACCGGCGTGAACCCCGATACCCGGGTAAAGGACCTGACCGAGGAGGACGAGGCCAAGATCCGTGAGTATATCGACCACCATCTCACCGTGGAGGGCGATCTGAAGCGCAACGTGGCGCTGAACATCAAGCGCCTGGTGGAGATCGGCTGCTACCGGGGCGTCCGGCACCGCAAGGGCCTGCCGGTCCGGGGACAGCGCACCAAGACCAACGCCCGGACCCGGAAAGGTCCCGCCAAGACCATCGCCAACAAGAAGAAGTAAAGGAGGGACAGGAGAATGGCGAAGACTCCCGCAAAAAAGACCGTCATCCGCAAGAGACGGGAACGCAAGAACATCGAGCGTGGCGCCGCTCACATCCAGTCCACGTTCAACAACACCATCGTCACCATCACCGATACCCAGGGCAACGCCCTTTCCTGGGCCAGCTCCGGCGGGCTGGGCTTCC
>CANOCD010000296.1 GCA_947564495.1 uncultured Angelakisella sp.
AGTTTGTGGACCGGGGACTTGCCGGGGAAATACTGCCCGATGGTGATGTCTTTGATCATCTCCCCTGCCCCCTTTCCGAAACCTTGGCCAGTATCTGATCCCGGGCGGCCTGGACGGTGTAGACCCGGGGGTCGATGCCGGGGACCATCCCCGCCAGGGAGAGGAACACCCGGGAGACCTGGGGGATGGAGAGGCCCATCTTCCCCAGCTCGGCGGCCCGGCCGAATACCTCCTCCACCCGGTCGTAGCAGAAGAGCCGGGACTGGTTCATCACCAGGGCCATGGTGGCGTTTTTGGCGATGTCCTCCATGCTGTGGCTGACTAAGAGGACGGTGTTCTTCTTTTCCTCGTGGTACTCCCTGATCTCCCCCAAAATCTTGTCCCGGCCCTTGGGGTCCAGGCCGGCGGTGGGTTCATCCAGGATGAGGACCTTGGGGTCCATGGCAAGGACCCCGGCGATGGCCACCCGGCGTTTCTGTCCGCCGGAGAGCTCGAAGGGGCTTTTCTCCAGCTTTTCATCCGAGAGGCCCACGAACCGGGCGGCCTGGCGGACCCGGGTGTCCACCTCCTCCTGGGTCAGGCCCATATTGGTGGGGCCGAAGGCGATGTCGCTGTACACCGTCTCCCCAAAAAGTTGGTACTCGGGGTACTGGAACACCAATCCCACCGCAAAGCGGAAGGAGCGGAGCTTGGACTTATCGGCCCACAGGTCCTGCTCCCCGATGCAGACCTTGCCGGAGGTGGGGGCCAGCAGGCCGTTGAGGTGCTGGATGAAGGTGGACTTGCCGCTGCCGGTATGGCCGATGACGCCCACATACTCCCCCTCTTCGATGGCGATGGAGACATCGTCCACGGCCACCTTCTGGAAGGGGGTGCCCACCGAGTAGGTATGGGTGAGGTGTTCGGTTCTGATCGCTGTCATAGTTTGTCCTCCAAGGGTCAAGATGGGTCGGCCGCTGGTTTTTCCCAGCTGGCCGCCGGGGGATTCACAATTCGGGGGTGTTGCCCTGGCGGTACTCCTCCCAGGCTTTTTTGGCCTTGCCGGTGAAGCTGAGGATCAGCACCAGGGCGTAGAGGATGAGGCAGAGGGGGTAGAGGAGAAGGGACAGGTCGGTGACGGCCACCACCATGAGGCCGAGGACCACCCCGGCTCCGCCTACGGCCAGGCCCAGGGAGCCGCCCCAGCGCATCCCTACCAGGACGCCCAGGCAGAGGGAGATGGCCACCAGCTGCTGGATGGGCATGAGGACGCCCCAGAGGGTGAGCCACTGTTCCCCGCCGGGGGCGGCGCCGCCCAGGTAGGCGGTCATCATCAGGGTGCCCAGGACCGTGGCGGCGATGGGGGAGGCCCAGAGCCAAAGACGGGCGAATTTGTAGAGGGTGAAGGCGCAGACGGCGGGGATGGCCACGAAGTAGACCAGGAGAAAGGGGATGCCCATTACCTTCCGCTCCCTTCCAGGAGGCGGGCAAGCTCGGCCACGCAGTCCTCCTCGGTGATGATGTCCTCCCGGACCGCCAGGCCGGCTTGGCGGAGCTCGTGCATCAGCTCGGTGACCTGGGGGACGTCCAGGCCCACGGCTTTGAGGCGGTCCACCTGGCGGAACACCTCACGGGGGGCGCCGTCCATGAGGAGCTTTCCTTTGTCCACCACCACCACACGGTCGCACTGGGCGGCTTCGTCCATGTAGTGGGTGATGAGGGCGATGGTGATGCCGTGGTCCCGGTTGAGGCCCCGGAGGGTCCGCATGACCTCGGCACGGCCACGGGGGTCCAGCATGGCGGTGGGCTCGTCCAGGACGATGCACTTGGGGCGCATGGCGATGATGCCGGCGATGGCCACCCGCTGCTTCTGGCCGCCGGAGAGCTGGTGGGGAGCGTGCTCCCGGAAGTCGTACATCCCCACGGCTTTTAGGGCGTCGTCCACACGCTGGCGGATGTCGGCGGGGGGGACGCCCATGTTTTCCAGGGCGAAGGCAACGTCCTCCTCCACGATGGTGGCGACGATCTGGTTGTCGGGGTTTTGGAACACCATGCCTACCGTTTGGCGGATGTCGTAGAGGCGGTCCTCGTCGGCGGTGTCCATGCCGTCCACCATGACCCGGCCTTCCCGGGGGAGGAGGATGGCGTTGAAGTGTTTTGCCAGGGTAGATTTTCCGCTGCCGTTGTGGCCGAGGACGGCGAGGAACTCTCCTCGGTGGACCGAGAGGCTGACGCCGTCCAGGACGAGGGGGCTGTCGGGCTCCTCGTCGTAGGAGAAGGAGACCTTGGTGGCTTCCATGATCGAGTCCATGTTGTATCCTCCTATCGCCCGCCGGGCAAGACCCAGCGTAGAAATAAACTTGCAGCCCCACGCCCCGCACGATCTGGCAATCGAGCCAAGCAAAGTTTAGGGCCGCCCTTTTCAAAGGGCGGTAGGTCCAGGGCGACGCCCTGGTCGCCCTCCGCAGAGGGCGAAACTCCCCCGTTCCCTTCCGAAGGGAGCATTTTTCTTTGCTTCTTTCTTTTTGCGATAGAAAAAGAAAGAAGAAGCCTACCGCCCTGCACCCAACTACCCTGCAAATACGCCTTTACAGGGCGTTTTGCAACATCAGTCTTCGGCCCGGTTAAAGGCGGGGCCCGCCAGGGCCTCCGCCGCCCCCGCTAAAGGCCGCCGGAGGCGACCCCTCCCTGCTGGCGGTCTGTACAACCTTTCCCCTAGCCCGCCAGACTGTGCTCCTGATTGCCGACGCTGTTTGTTTCGATAGGCCGTGACCCTTTGGGCGTGCGCTCTTTGGACTGCCATCCTGGGTCCTGTCTCTGGTTGATGGCTTAACGACGTTGCCCTTCCGGCGGACCTTCTTTCTGTTGCGACAGAAAGAAGGCAAAGAACGCCCAGGGCTGCGGCCCTGGACCCGGGGAGGGGGAACGGCCAAAGGCGTCGGCCTTGGGCGGATGTTCTAACGCCGCCGCCTGTGTGACTGGAGGCTGTGCGGTCCGCCGGGCATTGGTGCTGAACGGTTTCTGCGCCGTCCCCTACTGGGACGCTGTGGCGGC
>CANOCD010000297.1 GCA_947564495.1 uncultured Angelakisella sp.
GCTCCCTTCGGAAGGAGAACGGGGGAGTTTCGCTCCCTGCGGGGAGCGACCAGGGCGTCGCCCTGGACCTACCGCCCTTTGAAAAAGGGCGGCCCTAAACTTTGCCTGTCTCGATTTTTAGCCTGCGGGGCATCCTTCCCTATTCGCCCCTGGCGCAAATACTACTTTTCTAAGGAGGGTCCACTATGCAGAAAAAAATCATCGCCCTGGCCCTCTGTTTTTTTTGCGCCCTTTTCTCCCTCCGCCCCGCCTGGGCCGCCCCGGCCCCCACCCTCTACGCCGAAGCCGCCATCCTCATCGACGCCGCCACCGGCCAGGTCCTCTTGGAGAAAAACGCCCGCCGCCAGCTCCCCCCCGCCAGCCTCACCAAGATCCTCACCTGCCTCCTGGCCATGGAGCAAGGCCGCCCCGAAGACCTTGTCACCATCCCCGAAGAAGCCGCCGCCCTGGACTCCGACGCCGCCGCCATCGGTCTGGTCCCCGGAGAGGTCCACACCCTGGGGGACCTCCTCTACGCTATGATGCTCCCCTCGGCCAACGACGCCGCCATCGCCGTGGCCGTCCACCTGGGAGGCTCAGTCTCCGGCTTCTCCCTGGAGATGGACCAGCGGACAGCCGAGCTGGGCCTCACCGGGAGCAGCTTCCGCAACCCCCACGGTCTCCCCGCCCGGGACCACTACTCCACCGCCTACGACCTGGCCCAGATCACCCGCCAGGCCCTGGAACACCCCGAGTTCCTGGCCTACGCCGGGGCCCCCTCCCACGCCATCCCCTACGGCCCCGGGCACCGGGGCTACAGCTTCCGCCATCTTGACCGGACCCTCCTGCGGAACAGCGAGTTCTACGACCCCCGGGCGGTGGCCGGCAAGACCGGCTGGACCGACGAGGCCGGAAACTGCCTCATGACCGTGGGGGAACAGGACGGCCGCCGGCTCATCGCCATCGTCCTCCACGCCGACAGCGAAGAGGTGGGCGGCGCCGCCTACCGGGACACCCGGGCCCTTCTGGACTACGGCTTCTCCGCCTTCCGCCCCGCCACCCTCCCCCTGGGGACGGGGACAGCGGACCTCGTCTGGGAGGACGCCGAGTACCGCCTGTCCCTCCCCCGGGACGGCCTCACCTTCCTTCTCCCCGTGGAGCTGGAGGAGGTCTCGGGCTTCGCCCTGGACCTGGCCTCCGACCCCGGCCGGATCACCGCCGCCGGGGGGGAGTTCTGGGGGGAGGCGGTCCTTCGGGACAGCGCCGGGCGGGAGGTCCTCACCGCCGGGCGGTTCCCCCTGGAGGCCCACCGCCTGGCCTCCCCCGCCGGCCCTGGCCGGGAGGTCTACCTTCTGGAGCAGGAGGAAAAGCCCAGCCGTGGGGACGTCCCCCTGGCCCTTGGGGGGACCCTGCTGGCGGTGGCCCTCCTGGCCTTCCGCAACCGCCAAAGCCGCCGGGAGGCCGCCGAGAAGGAGGCTTTCTGGCAGAGCCTGGACCAGCGGGAGGGGGACATCTTCGCCAAGATCAAGGAGGAGGAAGGGCTGCTGTAGCCCATAGAGAGTGCAACCGCCGAAGGCGGCTCTTAGCACGGAGGAAAAAATTTGCTCGCCAATCTGCATACGTCTAATTCTGGTATAGACTCTAAAAATTTTTCGGGGCCTGCAATAAATCCCCCCTCTCCGGCGTTATCTGGGATAGAACCACTGGAAAGGAAGGACTGACATGAAAAGGACAAGGTTTTTGGCTCTGGCTTTGACCCTGGCGCTCCTCTCCGCCGCCTGCGGCAGGGAGGAGGCGCCGCCCTCCGCCCCGGAGGCGGTCCCCTTTGCCGTCACGGTGCGGGAGTTCCCCACCGACTCGGCGGCGGACGGGATGGACCTTTGCCTGGACGTGAACGAGGGCCGGGCCCTCTTTTTGGACCTGGAAAAGAAGAACGCCGGCACCCCCGGGGGCAGGAACGCCGTGGAGATCGACCTGACCACCGGGGAGCGGCGGGAGCTGGGCTTCTGGTCCGTCGCCGCCCAGCAGGACGGCCAGGGGACCTACTACTGGGCAGGGATGACCGGCCCGGTGGTGGAGAGCGGCATATCCACCTTTGGCAAGGGGGAGGGCTCGGAGCCGGTCACCTGGAGGGAGTGGCGCCAGGAGGGCATCTGGCGGGGGAACGACCAGGGGGAGGGGGAGATCATCTACCTTTTCCCCGACGGGAAACGCCGGGAGATCCAAAGCCTGGACCTTCGGGGGGACAAGCTCTGCTGGCTGGAGCGGGTCCAGGACGGGAACGACGGCTGGGACCGGGAGGAGTTCTGCGTGATGGACCTGGAGAGCCTGGAGGTCCGGCGGTGGGACAGGGGCAGCCTGGCAAAATACTGGCTGGATGGCGGGTGCCTCCTCTCCCTGGACCGGAAGGACATCCTGCGGGTGGAGGACCTGGCCACCGGGGAGGAGATCTTTAATCGCTGGGTGGAGGGAGGCTGCTCCGGGGCCTTTTACCGGGACGGGAAGGTCATCTGGAACGAGGGGGCCGCCAGGTTCCACGTCTACGACTGCCAGACCGAAAAGACCCGGGACCTCACCGACCCGGGGGCCCGGGAGGAGGAGATCGTCTGGGAGTGGGAGCTGCTTCTGGGGCGGTACGCCGCCTACCGGGTGGTGGAGCCACAGCCCGAGGGGCCGGACCTTCAGGGGAGGCCGGACCTCCATCGGGGACTGCGGGTGTTTGACCTGGAGGCCGGGGAGGTCGTCTACCGCAGCGAGGAGGACCCCCGGGTGGCGCAAAGGGAAAACTGGTACTATAGCCAGCTGCTGGCGGACGGGGAGGCTGGCTTGGCTCTGTTGGCAGGGCAGGAGCATGAGGGGGAGGAATATTGGGCGCTGACCGGCAAGGGGGCGCTGACGGTGGTGGAAGTGACGGAGTAGAACGCCAGGCGCAAGCTAACCCCGGCCCGCAGGCCGCTTGCCCGAAGGGCTCCGCCGGAGGCACCAAAGACGTTCCAATCCCCCCGCCCCTCGGGGGCGGCCCCGTAGGCCCGCAGGCCGGAGGGGGTTTTC
>CANOCD010000298.1 GCA_947564495.1 uncultured Angelakisella sp.
ATCGAACACCAGGTTCAGCTCCCCGTCGGTGAGGGCAGTCATATGCTTTCTCGGCGCCCCGGGGAAATTCGCCTCCAACAGGTCGATGAGATCCTTGCTGGGGATGCCCAGGTCCTTGGCGACCTCGTGAACTCTGTACTTTTCTATCATCTATTCCGCTCCTCCTTCGTCGCTGCGTATCTGTTTTTTCATTCCGGCCGCGAACCCGTCGTCGGTGACTGCAACGACCCCGGCCAACTTTCCACACACCTGTGCAAGCTCCTCCATGGAAAACCCGGTGACCAGCTCCTCCGGGGGGCCCGCGCTTCCGGCCAGGGCCCGCTCCATCCGTTCCCGGCTGCGGGGGGAAAAGTCGGCGGCGTAAAGCACCAGCCTTGCCTCCCCGGCCTCGGCGGCCTCCCGGACCGGTTCAAAGCCGATCTTCAGCTTTCCGGCCTTCCGGCAAAGGGATATGAGACCCAAAAGTTTATTCACTGCGGCTGATTTCCTCCTCCAATCGCTGGTACACCTCGTCGGGGATCTGGCAGGAAAGGGCCCGCTCCAGGCGTTTGGCCTTCCGTGCCTTTTTCATGCAGTCCACCTTGGGACAGAGGTAGGCGCCCCTCCCCGGCTTTCTGCCGGTGAGGTCCACCGAAAGCTCTCCTTGGGCGGAACGCACCACCCGCACCAGCTCCTTTTTGGGAAGGTGCTGGCCGCAGCCGGAGCACATCCGCAGGGGGATCTTTTTTGCCTGCATCGCAGAACCTCCAACTCTCCCCGGAGGGGGAAATTTCCGCTTGTTTTCCTATTCTATGTTCCCGGCTTATTCCTCGTCCTCGCCGTAAAAACCGCTCTCTGGGTGGATGTCGATCTTCCAGCCGGTGAGCTTGGCGGCAAGGCGGGCGTTCTGGCCCTTGTTGCCGATGGCCAGGCTCAGCTGGTGGTCCGGCACGGTGACCCGGCAGCTGGGGGGATCATCCCCGGTGATCTCCACCGAGCGGACATCGGCGGGGGAAAGGGCCGCCGCCACGAACTGCTTGGGGTCGTCGCTGTAGGGCACCACGTCGATCTTCTCGCCCCCCAGCTCCTCCACGATGCTGGTGACCCGGCTCCCCTTGGGCCCGATGCAGGCCCCCACCGGGTCCACGTTCTCGTCCCGGCTGGAGACCGCCAGCTTGCTGCGGCTCCCGGCCTCCCGGCTGATGGCCTTGATCTCCACGATGCCGTCGTAGATCTCCGGCACCTGCATCTCGAAGAGGCGTTTGACCAGGCTGGGATGGGTCCGGGAGATCATCATCCGGGGGCCCTTCTCCCCGCTCTGGGCCTCCACCACATAGACTCGGATCTTCTGGCCGTCCCTCAGCTCCTCCCCCGGCAGCTGCTCGCTCTTGGGCAGCAGGGCCTCGGAATCCCCGATCTCCAGGATGACGCTCTCCCGCAGGGGGTCACGGCGGAGGACGGTGGCGGTGACGATGTCGTGCTGGTGGGACCGGTACTCCTCCAGGAGTATCCCCTTTTCCGCCTCCCGGATGCCCTGGCGGATGACGTGCTTAGCCGACTGGGCGGCGATGCGGCTGAACTTCTTGGGCTCCAGGGGGATCTCCACCATGTCCCCGATCCGGGCCGCCTTGTCGTGCTTCACGGCCCCCTCAAGGGTGATCTGGGTGGCGGGGTTCTCCACCTCCTCCACCACTTCCTTCCGCAGGGCCACGTAGAACCGGGACTTTTCGGGGTCGATCTCCACGATGCAGGTCTCCCCGCCGGCGGGGTCCTTCTTCACCGCCGTGGTGATGGCGGCCTGGATGCGCTTGACCAGCTCCTCCTGGGCTATGCCCTTCTCCTGCCCGATGAGCATGAGGGCCTCAAAAAACTCTTTGGTATCCATCTCCTGGGACTTGGGTTCGACCTTTTTTCTTGCCTTAGCCATCTTGGTTATTCTCCTTCATCATCGTCTGTGCCGAAGCTCTCAGTGCTGTAATCGTTGTAAAGGCGGATGGACGCCGCCTCCTCGGTGGAGCAGGTCATCTCGGTCTCCCCGGGGAGAAGCAGGGTGACCTTGCCGTCCTCATAACCGGCAAGGGTGCCGGTGAACTCCCGGACCCCGTCCACCGGCCGGATGAGCCGAACGGTGATCTCCATCCCCATGCAGGCGTCAAAGTGCCAGTCCCGGGTCAACTCCCGCTCGATGCCGGGGGAGGAGACCTCCAGGGTATAGCTCTGGGGGATGGGGTCGGCCTCGTCCAGCAGGGCGTCCACCGCCCGGCTGAAAGCCTCGCAGTCCTGGATGGTCAGCCCCTCCTCCTTGTCGATAAAGTAGCGCAGATACCAAAGGCTCCCCTCTTTTTCAAACCGGAGGTCCCACAGGGTCAGCCCCAGCTCCTCCAGCACCGGCCGGGCCAGGCGGGCGGCCACCTCGGTGGTAGTCTCCTTCTTCTTTGCGGCCAAAGATGCTTCCCTTCCTTCTTCGTTGTGGTGGGTACGGGGGGACAATCCCCATACATAAAGGAAAGAGCGGGTGGCCCCACTCTTTTTACTAATCTCCTTATCCTGTTGTATGATAACACATTCTGGCGGCGGTTGCAAGGCTTTTTGCGAAAAAAGGCCGCGGCTTCTGCCAAAAAAGTGTCAAAACCGCCTTTTACTCCTCCATCTGCCGCCCCAGGAAGGCCGCAGCGGCGGAGATGAGCTTGATCTCGCTGTCCCCGGCGGTGTCTCCGGGCTTGTTCATCAGGTACATGACGCTGCCGCAGACATCCCCCGAGGCGATGATGGGGTACTGGACCAGGCTGTAGTGGTCCACCCCCTCCACCGGCTGGAGTTTCTTTTCGGTGCCGGTGTAGGCGTAGCTCTTTCGGTTCTCGATCATATCCTCCAGGCTGGCGGAGACCCGCCGCTCGATGAGTTCCTTTTTGGCGATGCCCGCCACGCTGATGACGTGGTCCCGGTCGCAGATGACCACCGGGAAGCCCCCGGTCTTGTAGAGGACCTCGCCGTACTGCCCGGCGAAGCTGCTCAGTTCCCCGATGGGGGAGTATTTTTTAAAGATC
>CANOCD010000299.1 GCA_947564495.1 uncultured Angelakisella sp.
AAATCACTTCGGCAAAAGGAAACTATGGGGCAGGAGGTGTTTCCCGGTGAATCTGATCGTCTGCAGCGAAAGGTGCGTCCACCAGCAGGACGGCTACTGCGTGCTGGAACATCCCTGCCAGATCCCCAACCCCCGGGGCCCCCTGGAAAACCGCTGTATCTACCTGGAACCTCCCGGGGAGGGCGCTACCGCCCCAGCCCCAGACAGCGAAACGCCTGGCTGATGCTGCTGACCCCGTGGAACGCCGCCCCGGGGTACCGGCTCTGGTCCAAGGTCCGCAGGTTGCTTTTGGGCAGGACGAAGGTGGTGAATCCCAGGCGGTAGGCTTCTCCCACCCGCTGGTGGACCAGGCTGGCGGAGCGTACCTCCCCGGCCAGCCCCACCTCCCCCAGGGCCAGCAGCCCCGAGTCGATAGGCTTGTCCAACAGATTGGAGACCATGCTCAGGGCCACCGCCAGATCGGCCCCCGGGTCGTCGATCCGCATCCCCCCTGCCACGTTGAGAAAGACGTCCAGGTTGCCCATGAAGTACCCCCCGCGCTTTTCCAGCACGGCGATGAGGAGGGCGGTGCGGTTGTAGTCGAAGCCGGTGGGCACCCGCCGGGGGTTTCCGAAGCTGGTCTTGGCGATAAGGGCCTGGACCTCCACCAGGATGGGCCGGGTCCCCTCCATGAGGCAGGTGATGCAGGTGCCGGAGACCCCCATGGGGCGGCCGGTGAGGAGCATCTCCGAGGGGTTCTCCACCTCGCTGAGGCCGCCGCCGCTCATCTCAAAGACGCCGATCTCGTTGGTGGAGCCGAAACGGTTCTTGATGGCCCGGAGGATGCGGTAGGAGAGGTTCCGGTCCCCCTCGAAGTAGAGGACGGTGTCCACCATGTGCTCCAGCACCTTGGGGCCGGCGATGCCCCCGTCCTTGTTCACGTGGCCCACGATGAAAAGGGGGATCTCATTCCCCTTGCAGGCGTTGAGGAGCAGCTGGGTACACTCCCGGACCTGGGTGACGCTTCCCGCCGAGGAGGTGATGGCGGAAAGGGAGACGGTCTGGATGGAATCCACCACCACCACGTCCGGCTTTTCCGCCAGGATGGTCTCGTAGATCTCCTCGGCGTCGGTGGTGGAGGTGAGGAGGACGTTTTTCCCGTCCACCTCCAGGCGGTTGGCCCGGAGCTTTACCTGGCGCAGGCTCTCCTCCCCCGATACATAGAGCACCCGCAGGCCGGGGTCGATGGTGCGGCACATCTGGAGGAGGATGGTGGACTTGCCGATCCCCGGGTCGCCGCAGACCAGGATGGCCGCCCCGGGGACGATGCCGCCCCCCAGCACCCGGTCCAGCTCCTTCATCCCGGTGTGGTACCGCACCGACTCGTCGGCGGAGACCTCCGCCAGAGGCTTCACCTTGGCGGGGGCCGCCCGGCGCTCGGCGGCGGCTGCCTTGGCGGCGGGGCCGCCGGAGGTCCGGGTCTCCTCTGTAAAGGTGTTCCAGCTGCCGCAGTCGGGGCACCGGCCCTGCCATTTTGGGGATTCGCACCCGCACTGGGTACAGACATAGACGGTTTTCGCTTTGCTTTTTACTGCCATTTTTTCTTTGCTCCTTATAGATTTCCTTCCACCACGATGATGTCGGTATGGGTCAGGGCCGCCTCCAGCCACCGGAGAAAGGCGTCGTAAAAGTTCCGCCGCTTCCTGGGGACCCGCTCCAGGTCCTGCCGGAGAAGGGCGATGACCTTCTCCCAGTCCCCCTTCCCCACCCAGTTTGGGGAGCAGGGATCGAAGGCGGGGACCGGACTCCCGTCCATCGGGTCGGTGGCGGGATACATTACCAGGAAATACTCCTTGAGCAGCACTTCGTAGTCCCGATACCCCGCCGCCAGGGGGACAAGGTAGCTGTGCCAGTCCTCCCATTGGGGGTCCCGGTGGGGGCGGTCGGAGGGCCGCAGGGGCTGAAAGACAAGGCGGACCCGCTCCTCCGGGGGCGAATAGAGCCGCACCGAAAAGGGCTTCTGCTCTTCCCCATCCTTTTCCAGCCAGACCGAGACCATGGGCTTTTCACGTCCTTTCTAGGCGGAGACCGGGCCGTCCGGGGCCGGCTCCTCGAAGCTGCCATCGTAGAACTCCAGCAGGGAGCAACAGATGGCGAAGGCCACCTTGTCCTGATAGTCCTCCGAGCTCAGAAGGGCCGCCTCCTCCGGGTTGGAGAGAAAGCCGCACTCCACCAGGACGGCGGGGGTCACGATATTATTATATAACAAAAAGAGGGCGCTGTCAGCCTTTTTTATCTTCCGGGTGTTTTCCGGCTGGAGGAGCCCCCGGAAGTTGTCCTGGACGATCTGGGCCAGCTCCTCGCTCCCCGGGGATTTTGGGGCGTAGAACACCTGGGCCCCCTTGACCCGGGACTGGGGGAACTTGTTCAGGTGGATGCTCACCACCACGGCGCTTGGGTTGGCGGTCATGATCTTCAGCCGGTTCTTCAGGTCGGAGTTCTTCTGGGCCCGGATGGTGTTCTTCCCCTCGTCGTGGATGGAAATATCCGTCTCCCGGGTCATCTCCACCTCGAAGCCGAACAGGGTGCAGAACTCCCGGACCTTATGGGCGATGGCAAGGTTCACGTTCTTCTCGGTGATGCCGTTCCCCTCGGCGCCCCCGTCCACCCCGCCGTGGCCCGGGTCCAGGATGACCACCGGCCGGGTGGTGGTGGGCAGCCCCACCGCCCGGCTCTCCAGGGCGCGGTCCAGGGCCCGGAAGGCGGCAAAGACCGCCCCCGCCGTGACCACGCCCCCCAGGGCCAGGGCAACAAGCCTTCTGTTTCGAGCTTTCATGGTATCATCCCCCTCGCTGGAAGTCATATGAAGGGGACAGGCCCTTTTATGCCCGTTTTTGCGAAGGGTAAAAAAGTGACCTGCCATTTTCCGGGCAGGGTAAAAGGTTGATTTTTCCGGGAAAGGGCCTTATAATGGAGAAAAAGGAGGTTTTGGACAAGAGATAAATATAACAACTTACAACCTTTGCCGTATCAATATGTT
>CANOCD010000300.1 GCA_947564495.1 uncultured Angelakisella sp.
CTCCTCTCACCTTATTACTCTCTATACCTCTGCGAAAACCCTGCGCTGGTTTGGGCAAATTTTGGGCAAATGGGCATTTTTGACAGCGCTAAAACTCTGTAAACCCGCACCAATACAGCCTTTTCTCACCCCAGGGGTTTCATCGTGGGGAACAACAGCACATCCCGAATAGAAGCACTATCCGTCAGCAGCATCACCAACCGGTCCACCCCGAACCCCAGCCCGCCAATGGGCGGCATCCCGTACTCCATGGCGGTGACGTAATCCTCGTCCACCTCCGCCTTAGTGTCCGGCTCCTGGGCCCGCTTGGCCGCTACCTGGGCCTCGAACCGCTGGCGCTGGTCGATGGGGTCGTTGAGCTCCGAGAAGGCGTTGCCCATCTCCCGGGCGCAGATGAAATACTCGAACCGCTCGGTGAAGGCGGGGTCCTCCGGCTTGCGCTTGGCCAGGGGGCTGATCTCCACCGGGTAGTCGTAGATGATGGTGGGCTGAACAAGATTCTCCTCCACAAAGGCGTCGAAGAACTCCGCCAGCACCGTGCCCTTGGTGGCGCCGGCGGGGACCTCCACGTGGTGCTCCTTGGCGCAGGCCCGGGCCGCTTCGTCGCTCTCCCAGGTGTCGTGGTCCACCCCGGCGTACTTCTTCACCGCTTCCACCATGGTCAGGCGCTCCCAGTGGCCCATGTCGATCTCGGTGCCCTGGTAGGTGATGACGGTGCTGCCGCAGATCTTCTCGGCCAGCATGGTGTTCATCTCCTCCACCAGGTCCATGATCCCCTTGTAGTCGGTGTAAGCCTGGTACAGCTCCACGCTGGTGAACTCCGGGTTGTGCTTGGTGTCCATCCCCTCGTTGCGGAAGATGCGCCCCACCTCGTAGACCCGGTCCATGCCGCCTACCACCAGCCGCTTGAGATACAGCTCGGTCTCGATGCGGAGGTACATATCCATATCCAGGGTGTTGTGGTGGGTGATGAAGGGCCGGGCGGTGGCCCCGATCTCGCAGGGGGTGAGGATGGGGGTGTCCACCTCCAGGAATCCCTTGCCATCCAGATACTTCCGGATCTCGTTGATGATCCGGGAACGCTTGTAGAAGGTGAGCTTGACGTTGGGGTTGACGATAAGGTCCACATACCGCTGGCGGTACCGGGTGTCCACATCCTTGAGGCCGCTCCACTTGTCGGGGAGGGGCAGGAGAGACTTGGCCAGCAGGACCACCTCCTGGGCCCGGACCGAGATCTCCCCCTTCATGGTGCGGAACACCTCCCCGGTGACCCCCACGATGTCCCCGATGTCGAACTTCTTGTAGGCGGCGTAGGATTCCTCTCCCACCAGGTCCTTGCGGACATAGAGCTGGATGCGCCCGGAGCTGTCCTGGAGGTCGGCAAAGCCCACCTTGCCCATCCCCCGCTTGGTCATGAGGCGCCCGGCGATGGAGACGACAGGGCCAGAGACTTCTTCTCCCTCGGGGGGCTCGGGACGGGCGGCAAATTCGGCTTTGATCCGGGCGGCCCGGGCGTTCACCGGGTACTTGGTGATGGTAAAGGGGTCGCGGCCCTCATCCTGAAGGGCGTTGAGCTTCTCCCGGCGCACCCGCACCTGCTCGGTAAAGACCTCCTGGGTCAGCTGCTGGGCGGCCTCCTCGGCCCGGTCGGCGGCCTTTTCCACCGCTGTGTCCAGCCTGTCCCGGACGTTTTCAAGTCTCTGTTCCAGATCCACGATCATACTTCCTCCCTGTTCCAAACAATAGAAAGCCACGGCATTGCGGCAATGGTAAATACACAAAGGTATTTTACGCTATTTTCGGCATTAAGTCAAATATGTTCCCGAAAATAATTCCTTTGGCAGTCGTTTTTGGCAAAGAAACGGCCACGCCCGGGGCGCCCCGGAGCATGGCCGTTTCTGCTTTTGTATCCTGGGCTCAGTTGGCCTCCATGTCATCCACCAGGGGACGGATCTGGGCGATCATGTTGTCCATGTCCTCGAACATGGCGCTTTTGGTGGTGCCCAGCTGGCTGGCGGATTCGATGTGCTTGACGACCTCCTGGTACTGGCCCTTGATCTGCTCGAAGAACTGGCGCAGGATCTGCAGCTCCTGCCGGGAGTCCTCGATGACGCCGGAGATGCCGGTCTGGACCGAGACGGCCCCCTCCGCCGCCGCCGTGATCCGCTCAAAGCTGCCCTCGGTCTGGCTGACGATGCCCACGCCCTGGCCCAGGGTCTGCTGGGAGGCGGTGATGCTCTGGCTCAGGTCGTTGGCGTGGCGTTCCACCTGGCCGATGCCGCCGTCCACCTCCCCGGCCAGCTCCTTGATCCGCTCGGCCAGTTCCTTGACCTGGGTGGCCACCACGGCGAAGCTGCGGCCCTCGGCCCCGGCCCGGGCCGCCTCGATGGAGGCGTTGATGGCCAGGATGTTGGTCTGCTCCGCAATGGAGATGATCTTGCTCATGGACTGCTGGATCTCCCGGATGGCGGTCTCCAGCTGGGAGAAGGTCTCCGCCATAGTCTCATAGGACTGCTGCACCTTCCCGGAGGTCTCACCCAGGGCCGCCATCTGCTCCCTGGCCTGGGATACTGCCTGGCCGATCTCCTCCCGCACCTGGCCGAACTGCTCCGCCGACTCGTTGATGTGGGAGAAGGAATCCCCCACCTCCTGGAGCTTCTCCTGGAACTGGTCCCCTTCCTTCAGCACTCCGGCAAAGGAGGCGCCCACCCGGCTCAGTTCCCAAAGGGAGGCGACCTCCTTTTTGACCAGCTCCTGCTGGTAGGACTTCAGACTATCCGCCACGTGAAGCACCGGGTAGAGGCTCTTTTCCTCCCGGGGCTGTTTGCCCGCCCGGGCTTTCTTTTGGAACAGCATCGTCATTCCCTCCTTTACTCAAAGACCACGCAGGTCATGGATTGGTTGACGAACCGGTTGTTGTAGTGTTCGCCGTAGCCCACAAAGCCGGCGTGGTTCCCCAGGGCCGACATATCGTGGAGGAAGCTCTGCATATAGCCCTGCTGGGAGAAG
>CANOCD010000301.1 GCA_947564495.1 uncultured Angelakisella sp.
CCTCAGACGTTTCAAGAGAAGCTGCGCCAAGTCTGGCGTGCTGGCCGAGGTGCGTAAAAGAGAGCATTACGAGAAGCCTTCTGTAAAGCGGAAGAAGAAATCCGAGGCTGCTCGTAAGCGCAAGTACAAGTAATTGGCGAAAAGGGCGGGCATTCCCAGAATGCCCGCTTTTTTGCTGCGAAAGGAGGAGGGGGCGGATGTCCCTCTTTTACCCCGACTACAGCTTCCGCCGGGTCTACGAGATCCCCGCCGCCTTCTTTCTGGAACGGGGGGTCAAGGCCCTGTTTCTGGACGTGGACAACACCCTGACCACCCACGACAACCCTGTCCCCCACGAGCGGGTCCGGGACTGGCTGGAGGAGCAGCGCCAGGCGGGGCTCCGCCTCCTGGTCCTCTCCAACAACACCGAGGAGCGGGTGGCTCCCTTCGCCCGGGACCTGGGGCTGGAGTTCGTGGCCGACGCCAAAAAGCCCCTGCCCTTTCCCCTTTGGCGGGCGCTGGGAGAGATGTGCCTTTCCCCCAAGGAGGCGGCGGTGGTGGGGGACCAGATCTTCACCGACGTCCTCTGCGGGCGGTTTTCCCGGTGCCTTTCGGTGCTGGTGGAGCCCATGGAGGAGGAGGACTGGGGCTTCCTGGCGGTGAAGCGCCGGTGGGAGAAGGTGGCGCTGCGGCGGTACACCCCCCGGCGGTGGCAACCGCCGGCGGGGGATGAGGAGGAGTTCGCCGTCTGCGACGAATGCCGGAGCAGCTTTCGCAAGGGCAGCTCCCAAATGCCACGGCTCTGCCCGGAATGCGCCCACCACCTCTACGGCTACCCCAACTGTGAACACGTCTTTGAAAACGGCCGCTGTATCCGCTGCGGCTGGAACGGGAACCAAAGCGACTACATCAAAGAATTAAAGCAATGATCCAAGAAAGGGGAGAAAAGGATGGACCAGATCTGGTTCGGCCCGGCGGGGACGGCGGACAGCTTTGCCGCCATGGGCTACAGGAAAACCACCCAGATCCCCTGTTACCTGGAACGCTTCGGCCTCAACGCCTTTGAGTACCAGTGCGGCCGGGGGGTGCGGGTGAATCCCGACACCGCCGCCGCTTTGAAGCAAAGCTGCGGGGAAAAGGAGATCCGTCTCTCCCTCCACGCCCCCTACTACATCTCCCTTTCCGGCGTGGAGGAGGAAAAGCGCCTGGGGAGCATCCGGTATATCCTGGAGTCCGCCCAGGCGGCCAGGCTCCTGGGGGCGGACCGGGTGGTGGTCCATACCGGCTCCTGCGCCAAACTCAGCCGGAAGGACGCCCTGGAACTTGCCAAGGACACCATGAAGAAGGCCCTGGCCGCCCTGGACGAGGCGGGGCTTTCGGACATCACCCTCTGTCCCGAGACCATGGGCAAACTGAACCAGCTGGGGACGTTGGAGGAGGTGCTGGAGCTCTGTACCCTGGACGACCGGCTCATCCCCTGCATCGACTGGGGGCACCTCAACGCCAGGACCCTGGGCCGGATGACCACCGGGGAGGAGTTCGCCGCCGCCTTCCGCCTTATGGACGACAGGCTGGGGCGGGACCGCCTCCGGGTGTTCCACTCCCATTTTTCCCGCATCGAGTACACCGAGAAGGGTGGGGAGAAGCGACACCTCACCTTTGAGGACCGCCGGTACGGCCCCTGGTTCGAGCCCCTGGCGGAGGAAATTCTACACTATGGCTGTTCCCCGGTGATCATCTGTGAATCCGCCGGGACACAAACGGAAGACGCTGCGGCCATGCGGGACTGCTACCACGCCGCGGCAGGACGGAAAGGAGAAGCAACACCATGAATCGTATCCAAAAGCTCATCGCCAAGCTCCCCGAGGACGTGGACGCCGCCCTCATCACCTCCACCGTGAACCGGTACTACCTCACCGGGATGCGCTCCACCGCCGGGCACCTTCTGGTCACCCGGGACGGGGGGTACGCCATCTTTGACTTTCGGTACATCGAGGCCGCCCGCAAGGCGGTGAAGGACTGCGAGGTCATCCTCCAGGACAAGCTGGAGGAGCAGCTGGCGGAACTGGCCAACAAGCACAACGTCCGCCGCCTGGCCCTGGAGATCACCTACCAGACGGTGGGGGAGATGAACCACTTTAAGGAGATCTTCCCCGAGGCGGAGATCCTCACCGACGACCGGGTGGACAAGGCCATTCTGGAGCTGCGGAAGATCAAGGACGAAACCGAGCTTGACGCCATCCGCAAGGCCCAGAGCATCACCGACAAGTCTTTCAGCGAGATGCTTTCCTTCATCAAGGCCGGGATGACCGAGCGGCAGATCGCTGCGGAGCTGGAGTACCGCCTGAAGAAGAACGGGGCGGACGGCCTGGCCTTTGACACCATCTGCGTTGCGGGGCCCAACTCCAGTATGCCCCACGGGGTGCCGGGGGACCGGCCTGTCCAGGCGGGGGATTTCCTCACCATGGACTTCGGGGCGGCCTACGCCGGGTACTGCTCCGACATGACCCGCACCGTGGCCATCGGCCACGTCACCGAGGAGATGGAGAAGGTCTACGACCTGGTCCTCAAGGCCCAGCTGGCCTCCATCGCCAAGATCGCCCCCGGGGTGCCCTGCGTGGAGGTGGACGCCGCCGCCCGGGACATGATCTACGGGGCGGGGTACGAGGGCTGCTTCGGCCACGGCACCGGCCACTCCCTGGGCATCCAGATCCACGAGGAGCCCCGGTTCTCCTCCATCAGCAAGGCGGACTGCGAGGCGGGCATCGTCATGTCGGTGGAGCCCGGCGTCTACCTTTCCGGCCGGTTCGGCTGCCGCATCGAGGACATCGTGGTCATCACCGAAAATGGCTGTGAGGACCTGACTCACAGCCCCAAGGAGCTCATCATCCTGTAACTTTCCGAGAGCGCGTCTCCAGTCTGGGGTCGGAGACGCGCTTTTGTCTGTTTTCCGAAAGGAGTGTGTGTGATGAAAACCATCATCCTTTACGCCTCCACCCACCACGGCAACACCAGA
>CANOCD010000302.1 GCA_947564495.1 uncultured Angelakisella sp.
GTTTTCCTCCAGGTATTCCAGGGTATTCACCGCCAAAAAGAGGGTGATGCAGTCGCTGTCCGTTACCAGGGCGGCGGTGTAGATCTGTTCCTCTCCAGTTTCCTGCAAGATCTTTCCCATCTCCGCCGTAACAGCTTCGACGATATTTTTGTCAGCTTTTGATAAAACGCTTCCATTTTTTCTCCTTATAATATGACCAGGGTGTACTCTAAAAATCGGAAGTTACAGGGACAAGATCATCATCAGCCCGTCCACATAGTCTCCCCCCGCCCGGAAGAACTGGGGGTACCGCCCCATCTGGGTGAACCCGAACCGGCGGCAGAGGCTGGCCGCCGCCACGTCGTTGGCCGAGACGGTGGCGGTGAGGGAGCGGAGCCGCCGCCCCTTCTTGGCGTCCTGGATGAGGTACTCCAGCAGGGAGCGCCCGATGCCCTGCTTGCCGTGCTCCCGCAGCACCGAAAGGCCGATCTCCGCCGTGTGGGCGATGGGGGGCCGGTGCCCCGCCCGGAGGTCGGCGGCCCCTACGATCCGCCCGTCCAGCTCGGCGATGATGAGCCGGTCGTCCCCACGGGTGCAGTTTTTGATGATCTCCTCCCCGCTCCGGCCGGTGTCCCCCACCGCCTGGGCCCCGTAGGAGAGGAAGTTGTTCTCGCTCCCCACGATCCCCAGGAAGGTGAGGAGGGCCACGGCGTCCTCCGGCTTGGCCGGGCGGATCACCGGCTTGGCGGGATGGGCCGCCCGGTAGGCGTCCTCCGAAGCCTTCCGCAGGTGGTTGCGGATGATCTTCCCCGAGGTGGTCTTTTCCAGGTGGTCCACATACTCCACCACCCGGGGGTATTTGTAGGGGGCGGTCATCCGTTTGACGTAATTCTGGATGTCCCTGGTGAGGGCGTCACTGGGCTGGTGTCCTTTTTCCAGGACGATGGTGGCCTTGACCACCTGGCCCCGCATGGGGTCCGGGGCCCCGGTGATGGCGCACTCGTGGACCGCCGGGTGGGTCAGCAGCACCGACTCGATCTCAAAGGGCCCGATGCGGTAGGCCGAGCATTTGATGATGTCATCGTTGCGGCCGATGAACCAGTAGTACCCGTCCTCGTCCATCCACACCATGTCCCCGGTGTGGTAGACGTGGTTCTGGTCCTCGGCGGGGACCAGGCGGTCCCCCACCCAATACCCCCGGAGCAGCCCCTCGGGGTAGTACCGGTCCAGGTTCCGGACCACCAGTTCCCCCTCGTCGCCGGGGGCCACCGGTTTCCCGTCCTCCCCCAAAAGGGCGATGTCGTAAAGGGGGCTGGGCTTGCCCATGGAGCCGGGCCGGGGCTCGAACCAGCCGAAGTTGGCCACCAGCACGCTCCCCTCCGACTGGCCGTAGCCCTCGTGGATGGTGAGGCCGGTGATCTCCTGAAACTCCCGGGTGATCTCGGGGGAGAGGGGTTCCCCGGCGGTGCAGCAGTGGGTGACGCTGGCGAAGTCCTCCGCCGTCAGCCCCTCCCGCATCATAAAGCGGTAGACGGTGCCGGGGACGCAGAGGGTGGTGGGCTTCTTCTCCCGGATGACTTCGATCATCCGCCTGGGGTCGAACTTGTTGTCCACCTCGTACCCCAGGATGGCGGAGCCCCCGATCCACTGGCCGTAGATGCACCCCCAGCCGAACTTGGCCCAGCCGGAATCCACCCCGGTGAGGTGGAGGCCGTTGTTCTGGACCTTCTGCCAGTAGCAGGCGGTGACGATGTGCCCCAGGGGGTAGGAGTAGTCGTGGCAGACCATCTTGGGCATCCCGGAGGTGCCGGAGGTGAAGTAGATGAGCATGGTGTCCCGGGCGGTGAGGCCCGGGTCGGCGGTAAAGGCGGCGGGGCTGCTCCGCAGGCCGGCGGAGTAGTCCAGCCAGCCCTTCCGCTGGCCGTTTACCAGGGCCTTGCCGATGAGCCGCCCGGCGCATTTCCGGACGGCCTCCTCGCACTGGCTCACGATCCAATCGTCACAGAGGGCGATGAGGAACTTCACCTCGGCGGCGTCGATGCGGTAGGCGATGTCCTTGGCGGTGAGCTGGTAGGAGGCGGGGATGACCACCGCCCCCAGGCGATGGAGGGCCACGGCGGTGATCCAGTATTCCCACCGGCGCTTCAGCAGGCACATGACCCGGTCCCCCCGCCGCACCCCCTGCTCCCGCAGCCAGGTGGCCGCCCGCCGGGAGAGGAGGGAGACCTCGGCGAAGGTGAGGGCAAGGCTGTTCCCGTGGTCGTCGCACCACTCCAGGGCCCGCTTGGCCGGTTCCTCCTCGGCCCAGGCGTCCACCACGTGGGTGGCGAAGTTGAAATCTTCCGGGCAGCGGACCCTGTAGTTGGCCTTAAAATCTTCGTAGGAATCAAACTCGGTACGATCCAGAAACTTTTCCAGCATATTCTGTCTCCCTTTCCGCAGGCAAAATAAGAACGCCCTGTGTTTGGAACAGCCGTCCCGACACCCCCGGCGTCACGCCCGGGTATCGGCACGGTTTCACAAACAGGACGCTCCCAGATCGGTCACGCGGTACCACCTGATTTCGTATGGACAGCCCATACGCCCTCTGCCGGAACGGAGGTTCCCCTCGATTCCGCCTCCCATGATAACGCAGGGAGTGTTGCGCCGAAGCCTACTGAGCGGGCCAGGACCCGCCGTTCAGTCCGGGACTCTGAGGCTACCTTCCCCCGGCACCGAGTACGGCGTTCCCAGCAGCAGCCGCTCTCTGTGCCCCGGACGCTCCGGGGTACTTCTCCTCGTCACAGTCTTTGGTGTATTTGGATTTTCCCTATCATAGCACAACGGGGAAAGTTTTGTCAAGATGGGACAACACAAAATTCCCCCGATGGGATGCCCTCGCCCGCCTGTTTTAGGACGGTCCCTGCATCATGTGGGAAGAATTGGGCATCAGCGGAGGCACGGCCATCATCGTTTTGGCCGCCCTGTACTTTGTCATCAAACGGGAGGCGAAAAACGGCGTCCTGGCGGCCTAC
>CANOCD010000303.1 GCA_947564495.1 uncultured Angelakisella sp.
TAGTAAAGGCGCGGCTATGTGAGATAGTGTAATATTCCTGAAAGAAAGGGGTAAAATATGATATACTAAGTTCAGACGCTTTGGTTATCATAATACAGTTTGCGCCCAAAGTAAAGGGGCCCCGGGGAAAAGGAGGCGAAAGGCGTGGAATTTCCCAAGCTGCCCATAGCCAACACCATCCGTGACCAGGTGTACCAGCTCCTCAAGGAGGAGATCTGCGACGGCAAGTACGAGCCGGGGTACTGGCTCCAGGAGAAGGAGGTGGCCGACCGCCTCCGGGTGAGCCGCTCCCCGGTGCGGGAGGCCCTGCGCCAGCTCACCCGGGACGGCCTGGTCCGGGACATCCCCAACAAGGGGGTGTTCGTCCGGGAGTTCTCCATCCGGGACATCCAGGACGTCTTTGACCTGCGGATCATGATGGAGTCCTTCGCCCTCCTCCACACCAGCCCCCGGCTGGACACCGCCTCCAAGGAGACCCTCCTGGAGATGCTGGGCCGCATCGACCAGGGGCACACGGCGGGGGATCGGAAGGCTTACATCGAGGCGGACATCCTGTTCCACCACTACCTCATCGAGCTCTGCGGCAACGACTTTCTGGTCAAAGCCTACGGAGACATCTACTCCATGATCAAGCAGTTCTGCATCTACTCCCTCATCGACCTCCAGCGGTTCGACGAATCCATGGTGGAGCACCGGGAGATCGCCCACGCCGTGGTCACCGGCCAGCTGGAGGAGGCGGAGCGCCTGGACCGGACCCACCTGGAGCTGACCAAGGAGAAGCTGGCCGAGGTCCTCCGGACCCGCCTGGAGGCCGACCGGCACAGGACAAAAGGATAGGCAGGCAAAACGGGCCGCCCCAACAACGGGACGGCCCGCTTTTTTTCATTTCCCGGGACATAAAAAAATCCCCCTGCCGTTTCATCCGGCAAAGGCGTTCTGTTTGGCTTTCCCGCCTGCCGGGCCGGTATTCCGTCCACCCGGCAGGGAGAGAAATGTTTTTGGTTTTCCCGTTCCTTACCCGACCAGCCCGCTATTACGAAATCCCACAGGCTGGGAAGGGAAACGAAAGGAAGGGTGCCGCCCTGTACCGCCCGGGTCTCCAGGCACAACTTGGGATCTCGTACAAGGCTGCGTAGGGAAGCGCCTGCGGCCGCTGGGCCGCCCGCCCCAGCGTTCCCTTCCAGGCCGCCGCTTTGCGGCGGCCTGGGGAACAGCTGGCATGAGGAGGACTGTATGATAAAGAAGGAGATAGCGTGTTTTGAGGCTTACTTATCCTGGGCTGTGGTGTCCGGCTTGAACTCATCCAGCACCACGTCCAGGGTCAGGGTCCGGCCATCCCGGATGACCTGGACCTGGATGGTATCCCCCACCGAGTAGTTGTTCAGCTGGCCCTTGATGCCGGCGGTGTCGGAGACCGCCACGTCGCCGATGGCGATGATGTTGTCCCCCACTCGCATCCCGGCCTTTTCGGAGGCCCCGCCCTCCACCAGGGACACAACGTAGACCCCCATCCGGCTGACCCGGTACTGGAACATATCCTCCATGGTGTTTATATCTTTGAGGCTGACCCCCAGGGCCGCCCGGCCCCGGACATAGCCGTAGTCAAGGAGCTCCTGGACCGAGTTCTTCACCGTGTTCACGGGGATGGCGAAGCCCAGGCCCTCGATGCTGGTGTCGCTGCCCTGCTGGGAGGATTTGGCGTTGACGATGCCGATGAGCTCCCCCTTCTCGTTAAAGAGGCCGCCGCCGGAGTTGCCGGGGTTGATGGCGGCGTTGGTCTGGAGGAGGGTCATATTCTCCCCGCTAATGGTGACCTCCCGGCTGAGGGCGCTGATGATCCCGTCGGTGACGGTGCCGCCCAGGTGCCCCAGGGGGTTGCCGATGGCCATGGCGTACTCCCCCACATCCAGGCTGTCTGAATCCCCCAGGATGGCGGGGGTGAGGCCGGTGGCCTCGATCTTCAGAACGGCGATGTCGGTCTTGGAGTCGGTGCCCAGGAGGGTGGCCTCGTAGCTCTCCCCGTCCTTGGTCCGGACGGTGATGGTGCTGGCCCCGCTGACCACGTGGTCATTGGTGACGATGACGCCGTCCTCCGAGAAAATGACCCCGCTGCCGGCCCCGCTCCGGATATACTGGCCGAACCAGGAGCTGCGGTCAACGCTTTCGGTGCTGATCTCCACCACCGAGGGGGAGGCCAGGGCGGCGATCTCGCTTACCGAGAGGGCCCCGCCGGTATATCCCGCCGCGACGCCGGGGGCGGGCTGCTGCTCCCCTTCGCCCCCCAGGGGTTCCCCGCCCTCCTCCTTGCCGCCGTTGACGGCCTGGTAAAAGACGGTGCCCTCCTGGCGGGAGAGGTAGTTCATCCCGTAGGCGCCCAATGCCCCTCCGGCCACCGAGATGACCATACAGGCGGCGACGAGCCCTGCGATCCACCCCTTGCCGGAGCCCCGTTTTTTCTCCCGGGCCGCCGTCTGGGGCTGGTAAGCCGGGGGCGGTGTCGGGGGGGTGCTGTAGCTGCCCTGGTAGCTCCCCTGGGGTTCCCGGAAGACGCTGTCATACCGCTGGAAGAACTCCTGGCGGCTCTGGTCCCCCTGGTAGGGGCTCCAGCCGCTCTGGGGGGGCTGGATACCGTTTTCATTCCGGTTATGGTTGTTATTGTTTTCCAACATTTGGGTGGACCTCCTTTATTTTACCGTGCCTACACAATCTATGTGAGCCAGCCCTTGGCCTATGCCCGGGCGGGCGGCTTTCCTTTGGCGTGTCTTTATGATACCCCGGCAATATGACCTTGATTTGAAGATTATTTTGAATAAGCGTAAATCTTATTTTAAGATTTTATGTCTTGGCGGGGGGGGATTTCTTTCATTATAACCGAGGACGGCGGTGATCGCAAGTTTTTGCGGTCGATCACGGCCAACCGCCGGGGGCGGCACTTAGGCCGTGCCTCCCCTGAAAGGGGAGGTGTCGCCCGCAGGCGACG
>CANOCD010000304.1 GCA_947564495.1 uncultured Angelakisella sp.
CGGCCCAAATTTGACGCCTGCTCAACCCCCGACCGCTTCTGGTGAGGAAGATCTCGCCGGAGGCGATCTGTCTTTTTCGGGCGTATTTCCCCAGCTTGCGGCAGAGCTTCCCGGGGAGGAGGATGGTCCTGATCTTCCCTTTGAGGGCGACCTCCGCCCGTCCTGCCCGGACCGTCTCCACGGTGATATACCGAAGCTCGCTCACCCGGATGCCGGTGGCGCAGATGGTCTCGATGAGGAGGGCCAGGCGCTCCCGGCCCAGGCTGAGGGCGGTGCCCAGGAGGCGGGCGTAGTCCTCCCGGGTCAGCTCCCGGTGGTCGCTGCGGAAGAGTTTCTTCTGCACTCGCAGGTACTTGACCCGGCAGTCCCCCCACCCCAGGAAGGAGAAGAATTTGTTCAGCGCCGCCAATTTTCCGTTGATGGTCCCGGGCTGACAGCCTCGGGCGGCCAGGTGCTCCTTCCAGAGGCCAGCGGCCTCCCGGGTCACCGGCCGGTCCCCCAGCCAGAGGGCGAAGGCCCCCGCCTCCCGCAGGTATTTTTCGATGGTGGCGGGCTCCCGTTCCTCCCAGGCCAGCCGCTGGCCAAAGGCCGAAAGCTGGGCGGGAGCGATCCTTCTTTCCATTGTGTTTTGCCTCCTTTGCGGTAAAAATAATGTCACTATTTTACCCAAAATTTCGGGCTTTTCCTAGCCGGGAATGATCTGACCCGGAAAAAGGGCCTCGGTACAGGCGGTCGGCCATACCGGGGCCCTCTTTTTTTGCCCGGAGGAAACGCCCTCTTGACAAATGGCCTACAACGTGTTCTCCTAAGTTTAGCCCACAAGCTGTTATCATAAAAAGGAGGACACGCTTATGACACCCCAGGTCTCCGATTCCGAACTGGAGCTCATGAAGATCGTCTGGGCCGAGGGGGGCTCCGCCCGGTACGCCCGGATCATGGAGGAACTGGCCCGGACAGGCCGGTCCTGGCAGAAGAACACCGTCATCACCCTGCTTTCCCGGCTGGTGGAAAAGGGGATGCTCCGGACCAGCAAGATCGGCCGGCGGAACGAGTACGCCGCCCTGGTCTCGGAGGGGGACTACCAGGCCGCCCAGACCCAGTGCCTCCTCAACAAGCTCTACGAGGGCAGCGCCAAGGGGCTGGTCGCCACCCTCATCCAGCAGGACCTCCTTTCCCCGGAGGACTACGAGGAGCTGCGCCGGTTCTGGGAGAAGGGAGGGGAGCCCGAGTGAACGAGCTGTTCAAGACCGTCCTGTCCCTCTCCCTCTCCGGGTCGATCCTGATCCTGCTGCTTTTTTGCCTGGCCCCTTTGATCCGGGGCCGCCTTAGTAAAAGCTGGCAGTATTACCTCTGGCTGGTGGTGGTGGCCCGGCTGCTGCTGCCCTTCTCCCCGGCGGAAAGCCCGGTGGGGCGGATCTTCCGGGAGACCGGGGCCGTCCCCCCGGCGGCGTCCATCCCCGCCCCGGCGGGGCAGCGGCTTGCCATCCCCGGCGGGGAGGTCCTCCCCGGGGACCCGGCCCCGGCCATCCCCCAGGGGGAGGAACAAAGCCCTCTCTCCTGGCTGTGGGTGGTATGGCTGGGCGGGGCGGCGGCCCTCCTCCTGCGGAAGGTCACCGTCTACCAGGACTTTGTCCGGTATGTCAAAGCGGGCCGGGAGGAGGTCTCCGACGTGGCCAGGCTGGACCTCCTGGCCAGGACCGGGGAGGAGCTGGGGGTCTCCCGCCCGGTGGAGCTCTGGACCAACCGCCTCCTCTCCTCCCCCCTCCTTCTGGGGATGGCCCGCCCCGCCGTCGTTCTGCCCACGTTGGACCTCTCCCCGGAGGACCTTCGATACACCCTGGCCCACGAGCTGATCCACCTGAAGCGCCGGGACCTTTGGTACAAGTGGCTGGTCCAGCTGACCCTCTGCGTCCACTGGTTCAACCCCCTGGCATGGCTCATGGCCCGGGAAATCGGCCGGGCCTGCGAGCTGGCCTGTGACGAAGGGGTGATGACCCGCCTTGCCGGGGAGGAGCGTGCCGCCTACGGGGACGCCCTCCTCCGGGCGGCGGGCCAGGGGGGCGGCTACCGGGACGCCGTGGCCTCGGTGACCCTGGCCGAGAGCGGGGAGCGGCTCAAGGAGCGGCTGGGGGCCATCCTCGCCTTCCGGGGGGCCACCCGGGGGATGGCCGTCCTGGCCGCCTGCCTGGCCGCCGCCCTGGCCCTAGGGGCCTGCGCCGCCGGGGCCTACCGGGCCGAGCCCAAGGTCCAGGCCCCCCGGGAGGGGACCCTTCCCGCCGTGACCGCCAGCCCCCCCGCCCCGGAGAGCCCCTTGGAGCCCTCCGTCCCCGAGGAGGCGCCCCCCGCCAACGAGGCGGAACGCCTCTACCGGGAGGAGGACCTTCCCGGCTTCACGGCGGCCTTTCCCCTTTTGAAGGAGGCGGAAAAGGAGCAGGCTTTGGCCCGGTGCTACGCCGACGGCAACATGGCTTTCTTCGCCGCCGCCGTCAACCAGCTGGGCCGGGACGACCCCCTGGTCGGCCTCTTTGCGGAACAATCCTACAAGTCGGGGCGGACCAACTTCTTTTCGGCCCTCACCTGGCGGATGGAGGAAAAGACCCTCCGGGACTGGCTGGTCCGGGCCAACCGGGACAACGCCCCCTCCTTCCAGATGATCCTCCTGGGGGCCCTGGGCCAGGATGAAGAAGCGGAGGCTTTAAGAGAGAAGCTGGAGCAGAAGCGCCTGGAGGAACTTCGGGCCTGGGGCGTCACGATGGAGGGCCGGCACTACTTCTACAAGGGGAGGCCGGTCCGGCTGTTGATTGAAACGGACAAATGGCGGTTCGATATGGCCACCCTGGAGACCAATCCCCAAGGGGAGGTGCTCCTCTCCATCCAGCGGGGCCAGGACGGGAATATCCAAAGAGTCACAGAGCTCACCAAGGAAATAGTGGGCCAGTACATTTGGGAGGATGACAAGCTGAGGGAATACAAGGCGGCG
>CANOCD010000305.1 GCA_947564495.1 uncultured Angelakisella sp.
GGGCAGGCCGTAGGCCTTGACCAGGCTCACCAGGAAGATCATCACCAGGGGCACGATGACAATAAGCACCAGGGTGGCGATGCAGAGGATAAGCAGGGGGATGCGGGCGCCCCGGAGCTTGATGAGGGTGGGGCGCATACTCTTGCCCTTGATGATGTCGTAGCTGCCGGAGCTGAGGATCTTCTTCTGGATGACCAGGGCGGTGAACACCACCAGCACCAGCATGATGGAGAGGGCGGCGCCCTGGCGGATGCCCTCAAAGCTGCCGCCGGCACGGGAGATGACGGCGTAGATCTTGGTGGGCAGGGTGTAGATGCCCTGGGAGAAGCCCAGGATGGAGGGCACGCCGAAGTGGGCCAGGGAGGTGGTGAGGATGAGCAGGGCCCCGGCGGAGATGGCGGGGACCACCAGGGGGAGGGTGATCTTGCGGATGACGGTCATCTGCTTGGCCCCGGCGATCCGGGCGCACTCCTCCAGGGTGGGGTCCATCCGCTCCAGGGCGGAGACCACCTGCATAAAGACGAAGGGGAAGTAGTAGGACAGCTCCACAAAGACGATGCCCCCCAGGGTGTTGATGTTGATGGGGGCGGACTCCAGGCCAAAGACGCTGACCAGGAGCTTGTTGAGGTAGCCGGACCGGCCGTTGAGCAGCAGGTCCCAGGCCATGGCCCCCAGGAAGGGGGGGAACATATAGGGGATGTTGAAGAGGGCCCGCATCAGCCCCTTGGCGGGGATGTCGCTGCGGCCCAGCAGCCAGGCGTAGAAGGTGCCCACGATGGTCCCCAGCAGGGTCACCCAGAAGGCGATCTTGATGGTGTTCCACATGGCGGCCAGGTTGCCGCTGTCGATCAGCTGGCTGGTGAACAGTTCCGGGTCAAAGTGGCCCTGGAAGAAGAACGCGTTGTAGATGATGGACACCACGGGGATGACCACCACCACCAAAAGCAGGACCACGGCCAGGCCGGTCATAATGCCGTCCATGCTGAAGCGGCGGCCGTCCACCGCTGCCAGGTCCTTGTTTCTGCCTCTGCTCATGCCGATACCTCCTTTGCGGGATAGAAGCGGTAGTTCAGCAGGCGGATGCCGGTCTCGGCCCCCTCCTTCATCACACCGTATTTGGCGGCGTCCAGGGTGTTCTGCTGTATCCGCAGCTCCCGGCCGCCCAGCTGGACGAAGTAGTCATACTCGCTGCCCAGAAAGACCGAGCGGCTCACCGTCACCCGCAGGGGGGACTGGGGGTCGAAGACGATGTCGTTGGGCCGCACCCCCACCTCCAGCTTTTTGGAGGTATCGGCGTCCGCCGGGAGCTTGCCGTCGGCCCAGGGGAAGTCCTTCTCCCCGGGCTTGAGGGTGACGGTCCCCCCGGCGATCTCCACCGGGATGAAGTTGGAGACCCCGATGAACTCGAAGGTGAACCGGTTGGCCGGGTGGAGGATGATGTCCTCGTCAGTGCCCAGCTGGCAGAGGTGGCCGTCGGGCTCCATGATGGCCATCCGGTCGCAGAGCTGGAGGGCCGACTGCTGGTCGTGGGTGATGTAGAGAACGGTGGTGCCGCTCTTGCGCTGGATCTCCCGAATTTCCGCCAGCATCTGCTCCCGGAGCTTGGCGTCCAGGTTGGTGATGGGCTCATCCATCACGATGATGTCCCCGTTGCCCACCAGGGCCCGGGCGATGGCCACACGCTGCTGCTGGCCGCCGGAAAGCTGGCTGGGCAGGTGGTTGGCGTACTCGGTCATGTTCACCATGGCCAGGGCTTCCTTCACCCGCTGGGCCGTTTCCGCCTTGGGGACACGGCGCTTTTTCAGGGAGTAGCCCACGTTCTCGCTCACCGTCATATGGGGCCAGACGGCGTAGTCCTGAAAGACGATGCCGATGTTCCGGCGCTCCACCGCCATGTTGATCCGGCGGGTGGCGCTGAAGATGCAGGTGTCGTCCACGTAGATCTCTCCGGTGTCGGGCTTGTTGAGGCCCAGCAGGCAGCGGACCAGGGTGGTCTTGCCGCAGCCGGAGGGGCCCACCAGACAGAGGATCTCGCCGCTTTCGATGTCCAGGCTGAAATCCTTCAGGATCTGGTTCTGGCCGTACTTAAAGGAGATGTTCCGAAATGAGACCTTTGACAAGTGCTTTCCTCCTCACACGTTGGATTGGGTACACACAGTTGGTTCGGATACCGAAAGGGGCGGGGCAGCAGACGCTGTTCCCCGCCCCGGTGGTTCGCTTATGTATCCCTTCTTAGGGACGGGAAATTACAGGCCCCAGATGCCGTTGAAGTCGGTGAGGTTGGTGTCGCTGTCGGCAGCCAGCTTGGCCATGTCGCACTCCAGGAAGGAGGGGATGGTGGTCAGGTCCACGGACTGGGTGACATCGGTGCGGACAGAGACGAGGTTGTTGGCGACCAGGATCTCCTGGCCCTCCTTGGAGAGGATGAAGTCATACAGGAGCTTGCCGTTCTCCTCGTTGTTGCAGTCCTTCACCAGGCCGATGGGGCTGGCGATGGAGACGGTCTCCTCGGGATACAGGAAGGTCATGGGAGAGCCCTCCTTGATGAGGTTGGCGGAGACGTAGTCCAGGCAGACGCCCACCTGGTAGGCGCCGGCGGCCAGCTGGTTGTGGGTGGCGGTGGTGCCGCTCTCCAGACGGCAGCCGTTGTCATGGAGCTTCTGCATATAGTCCTTGCCGTACTTGTCGCTGCACATCATGGCGTTCATCCAATACTTGGTGGTGCCGGCGGTACCGGGGTCGGACATAACGATCTGGTCATTCCACTTGGGGTCCAGCAGGTCGCTCCAGGTCTTGGGGGCGTCCTCGGGCTTCACCGAGGCGTTGTTGTAGGCGATGCCCACGCCAACCAGACGGCCGGCGGTGTAGTAGCCGTCGGGGTCCACGTAGTCCTTGGCGATGGCGCCGCTGTCAAGCTCGGGGGAGGTGTAGGGCTGGAGGATGTTGTTCTCCTTAAAGGAGACGTAGT
>CANOCD010000306.1 GCA_947564495.1 uncultured Angelakisella sp.
CCTGGCCGTCAAAGACCGACTTCATCCCCTGGTAGATGAGCAGCAGCCCCTGGCCCCCGGCGTCCACCACCCCGGCCTTTTTCAGCACGGGGAGCATCTCCGGGGTCTGCTCCAGGGCGGAGGCGGCCTCGGTGACCACGATGTCCCAGAGCTCCTTGGCGGTCATGCCGGGAACGAGCCGCTCCCGGGCGGCCTCGGCGGAGAGCCGGGCCACCGTGAGCATCGTCCCCTCGGTGGGCTTCATCACCGCTTTGTAGGCGGCGTCCACCCCGATCTTCAGGGCGGCGGCGATCTCCTCCGCCCCGGCCTGGGTCTTGCCCTTGAGCCCCTTGGAAAAGCCCCGGAACAGCAGGGAGGTGATGACCCCCGAGTTGCCCCTGGCCCCCCGGAGCAGGGCGGAGGCGGCGGTGTGGGCCACCTCGTAGACCCCGGCCCCGTCCTCCATCCCGGCGAGCTCCCGGGCGGCGGCCCCGATGGTCATGCTCATGTTGGTGCCGGTATCCCCGTCCGGCACAGGGAAAACGTTGAGGGAATCCACCCGCTGCCGCTGGTTCGAGAGGTTGTTGGCGGCGGAGATCATGGCGTCCCGCAAGATCTGACCTGTTATCATTTGCAATACTCCTTTCGGAGACGGCCCCGGCCCTCTCCTTGCTTTTTCTCAGAGTTGGGCCTTATTGGGCCTTCATGGAATCCACAAAGACGTTGACCTTGGCCACGGGGAAGCCGGTGGCCTCCTCCACGGTGTACCGGACCTTGTGGACGATGCTCTTGACGATGGCGGAGATGTTCACCCCGTAGGTCACGGCGATGTGGATGTCCACCAGCAGTTTCCCGTCCTCGCTGCGGACCCGGACCCCCTTGTCCACGGGGTCGGCCCGGCGCAGCACCCGAGAGCGCACCGTCTGGTAGGGGGAACTGAGCATCCCCGCCACCCCGTAGCACTCGCTGGCGGCATGGCCGATGAGATTGGCGAAATATTCCTGGGAGATCTCGATGGTGCCCAGACTGGTCTCGAAACCGATCATTTGATTCATCCTCCTTTGGCGAAAAGCTACCATTCTCCTATATTATAGAAAATATCCTGTTCCGTTGCAACTATATTTGCGGAAAAATCTGGGGAAAAGGAGACGATGCCCCGGCGGTAGGCCAGGGGGATCACCGGCATGGCCCGGCGGAGGGCCCCGTCCAGGGCGGAAAGCTCCTCCTCCCCGGCCTTGACCCGGTAGTAGAGGGCCAGCAGCTCCTCATCCTTGGCGCAGCCCGGGCCCAGGTAGGGGTCGGGGGCGATGAGGGAGAGGAGGTCCAGGTTCTGGGGGACCCGTGTCTCCCCCAGGTAGAGGTCGTAGTTCCCCTCGGCGATCCGCAGGGCGTACTCCTCAAAGGGGACGCTTTCCAGGACGATCTGGAACCCCGCCTCCTGGAGGGCGTCCCGGAGGATGGCGGCGGCGGAGAGGCGGTCGTAGCTGTCCGAGTTCACCAGCAGCCGCAGGACGAACCGCCGGTTCCGGTAGAGCCGCCAGCCCTCCTCGTCCCGCTCCCCGAATCCCAGGGAGGCCAGCAGCTCCTCCTGGGTCTCGGGGGCGGGGGCCTCCTCCGCCGTCACGTCGGAGGAATAGGACTGCTTGACAGGGGACTCGGCAGGGGCGGCGTACCCCCGGTAGGCCCGGCGGACCAAAGCCTCCCGGTCGAGAAAGCCGGAGAAAGCCACCCGCAGCTCGGCGGGAATGCCCAGCCGCTGGCTGTTCACCCCCAGGTAAAGGAGGTTGCTGAGGACCACCTGCCGGGTCGCCAGCCCCAAAGAGAGGTCGGCGGCCCCCCGCAGGTCGGTGTAGGAAAGGTCGATGGTCCCCTCCAGGACGGCCCGGCCCTGGGCCAGAAGGGGCCCGGCGTCCACCAGGCGGACCAGCCGGATATTCCGCGCCGGCTCGTAGTACCGGTCGTTGCGGACCAGGAGGTCCCCCCCCTCCCCCAGGGCGAACCGGCCGCTGCCCACCGGCAGGGGATCGGCGGCGGTCTCCGCCTTGACCACGGGGAAGGTGAGGCTCCGGGCGAAGTACCGGTCGGGGGCGGCCAGCAGAAAGACCACCGTGTAGTTATCCGGGGCGGAGACCTCCAGCACCCGGGCCAGCTCGGGGGCAAAGCGGGGGGTCTCCTTGGCGGTCAAAGCGGAGTAGGCCACGTCCTGGGCCGTCACCGGGGACCCGTCGGTAAACCGCCCGTCGGTGCGGATCTTGACGATGCAGAGGCTCCCGTCGAAGGTGACCTCCTGGGCCAGCCGGTTCCGGGGCGTCCCCACCGAGTCCAGGGCGACCAGGGTGTCGTACAGCAGCCCGGCGGCGTAGTAGTTCTGGAGCCCCTGGCAGGTAAAGGGGTTCAGCCCGTCCTCCGGGTCATAGGGGATGCGGACCGAGGAGAGGGCCGCCGGGACCGCCGCCCCGCCCCCGCCCTCCGAAGAAGGGGCCAAAGAGACGCCCCCGGAGGCCGGCTCGGACCCGGCGCCGCAGCCCGAGAGCAGGGCCAGAGCCAAGGCCAGCAGCCCGGCGGTCAGCCGCCGCAGGAAAGCCATAGGAAGCGCCTCCTTCCGATAAAATCATATCCAATAAGTAAACTTTATATTATATTCTACGAAAAGTTTCGGAAATACCAAGGTTTCAAAGGGATCAGGCCAGCCACGCCGGGACCCGGGAGGGGACTTTCAAGCCGTTTTGCCTACCCGGCGGGAGTGCCTTCTGATGAAGCCTGGTCCGACAGTTTTTTCAGTATTTTTTCAGCACGGGCATAATCAGCAGCGAAGTGCGAGTAGGATGCAACATCGACTGTCCAAGTGCGACCAGCTTTTATCGTGCCGATGCTTCCAATTACCCCTCCGTCATGGCCTTGTGTGAAAGGCGGGGAAGAGATTGCCAAAAATAAAGTAGTGCCGGTTACTGTATTGTTTTGATGGAATGCGATACCCCTGGAACTAAT
>CANOCD010000307.1 GCA_947564495.1 uncultured Angelakisella sp.
TCGCTCTGCTGGTCTCCATCGTTGGCCTGCTCATCGCCCTGATCGCGTATTTCAAGCGCCGCAGCTGCGCCCTCTGTGATGACCTGGATGACGAGCTGATGGAATACTACGACGAGGACGACGAGGAGTGCGACGGCTGCGAAGGATGCAGCGCCGAGTTCAAGATCGTGGACGACGAAGACGAGGACGAGGAGACCCCGGACGAGGAATAACGGGGCCCGAGTTTGTGAACAAGGAAACAGCGAGCCAGGCAAGGTCTGGGGCGGGGCCCCGGGCTTTGGCCTGGCTCGTTTGCTGTCCCCCTTTTGCCCGCTCCCCAAAATTTTCTTTCCCGCCCTGTAATAATTTCCCCGCCCCAAACGTTTCTTCTAACAGGCGCCCTGGACAAACCGCCCCCTCTGTGTTAAGATGAGGAAGAAAAAGTCAAAGGAGGGAACTCCCCGTGCCCAGAAAACTTTTCTGCCAGTACGGCCCCGTCTGCTACGCCATCTCCACCGCCAAGGAACGTGCCCTCCGAGCCCTCCGGGACCTGACCGGCGGGGAGACTTTCGCCTGCCGCCAGGAGGCCGAAAGCCTCCCCCATATGGTCATGGCCCACCGCTCCACCCTCCTCCGGCGGCTGGAAGGGGTGGATATGTCCCTCCAGGAAAACAAGGTCACCAATCTGGCCCTGGCCGCCCGGGGCCTGGACGGCCTGATCCTGGAGCCCGGCCAGACCCTCTCCTTCTGGCGGCGGGTGGGGGAGCCCTCCGCAAAAAGGGGATTCCTCCCCGGCCTGACCATCCACAACGGCAAGCCCGGCCAGGATGTGGGGGGCGGCCTCTGCCAGATGGCAAACCTCCTCCACTGGCTTACCCTCCACAGCCCCCTTACCGTCACCGAGCTCCACCATCACACCGACGCCCTCTTCCCCGACAGCGGGCGCCGGGTCCCCTTCGGCACCGGGACCTCGGTCTTTTACAACAACGTGGATTACCGGGTCAAAAACGAGACCCCCGACACCTTCCAGTTCCGGGTCTGGCTGGAGCCGGAGGACCTCTGCGGGGAGCTCCGCTGCGACCGCCGCCTCCCCACCCGCCTCCGCATCCGGGAGCGGGACCACCACTACCGCCGGGAATCCGACGGCCTTTGGTACCGGTGCAGCGAGATCTGGCGGGTGGAACTGGACCGGGACACCGGGGAGCAGCTGCGGGAGGAGCTGGTCTTTACCAACCACTCCCGGGTGATGTTCGACCCCGCCCTTATCCCCCCGGAGCAGATCAGAGAGGAGACGCCATGAAGGAGATGACCCTGACCCGGAACATCCTGGCCCAGGCCGCCGCCACCCCGGGCAAGGTGGCCCTCCGCATGGGCGGGGCCCGGATGACCTACGGGGAGCTGGCCAAAAAGGCCCGGCAGGAGGTAGAGCTCCTCTCCGCCTGGAAGAAGCATCACCCCGTCATCTTCCCCGGGGACCGTGGCCTGGACACCGTGGCCGGGATGCTGGGCTGCCTCCTCTCGGGGCGGCCCTACGTGGCCCTGGACCCCGCCGCCCCGGTCCTCCGCCAGGACCAGGTCATCCAGGACGTGGAGGACGCCGGGGAGGACCTTCCGGGGCTGGCCTATCTGATGTACACCTCCGGCTCCACCGGCCGGCCCAAGGGGGTGGAGATCACCCGGGACAACCTGGACTTCTTCCTGGGGGCCACCCGGACCCTCCCCCCGGAGCCCCCGGGGGAGGCGGTATGGCTTGCCCACGCCCCCTGGAGCTTCGACCTCAGCGTCCTGCCCCTGTGGCAGGGCCTTTCCCGGGGGGATCGGGTGGTCTGGCTGGACACCGCCCGGGGGGTGGACTTCCCCCGCCTGGGGGAGGAGATGGCCGCCAGCGGGGCCACCTGCTGGGTCTCCACCCCCTCCTTCGCCCGGCTGTGGATGAGGGACCCGGGCTTCGGCCCGGAAATGCTGCCCCGGCTTGCCCTCTTTTTCTTCTGCGGGGAGGTCCTGGACCCGGGGCTGGCCCTGGCCCTCATGGACCGCTTTCCCCGGGCCAGGATGGTCAACGCCTACGGCCCCACCGAGGCCACGGTGGCGGCCTCCCTCACCGCCATCCCCTGGGAGCTGGCGGAAAAGGGGGAGGCTCTGCCTGTGGGACGCCCCCTGGCGGGGGTGTCCCTTGCCATCGCCGGGGAGGAGGGGGACCTCCGCCCGGAGGGCGAAGAGGGGGAGATCCTCATCGGCGGCCCTGGAGTGGGCCGGGGCTACCGGGGGCTCCCCTCCCTGACCCGGGAGAGGTTCTTCCAACGGGACGGGGTCTCCTGGTACCGCACCGGGGATATAGGGCGGCTGGAAGGGGGCCAGCTCTGGTTCCACGGGCGGCGGGACCTCCAGGTGAAGCGCCGGGGGTGCCGGGTGGAGCTGGGGGACGTGGAGGAGAACCTGCTGGCCCTGCCCCAGGTGACAGGGGCGGCGGCGGGGCTCGGGGGGGACCGGCTGGGGGCCCTTGTGGTGACGGCGCCGGGGTCCCGGGTCACGGCCTCCGGCCTGATGGCGGCCCTGAAGGAGCGGCTGCCGCCGTCGCTGCTGCCCCAGCGGATCTTTCTGGTCGACAGTCTGCCCGTGACCTCCCAGGGAAAGCTGGACCGGGGGGCGGCGGGGGAGCTTTTGCGGGCACGGATGAAAGGGGGGCTTAGGAAGGATGGAGGAGTTTGAAGCCCGGGTGCTGGGCCTGCTGGCGGAGGTCTGCGGGGACCGGCGGGTGCTGGAGGACCCGGAGCTGGACCTGTACGGGGAGAACCTGCTGGATTCCTTCGGCTTGGTGCAGCTTTTGGAGGGGTTGGAGGACGAGCTGGGGGTGGAGCTTTGGCTGACCCAGGTAAAGCGGGAGGAGACGGCGACGCCGGGGGCGGTGGTGGAGCTGGCAAAGCGCAAGGTAAAAATCGAGCCAGGCAAAGTTTAGGGCCGCCCTTTTTCAAAGGGCGGTAGG
>CANOCD010000308.1 GCA_947564495.1 uncultured Angelakisella sp.
CGGAGACGACGATGAGTAAGGTTGTTTTGACAGCAAGCGCACAAGCTGATTTGACCGATATAAGAAGTTATATTGTCAGAGAATTGGGAAATCCAAAAGCCGCCGGTTCCGTCGTGCGAAGAATCACAAAAACAACTCGCATTCTTAAAACCTATCCTCTTGCGGGAAAACCCCTGTACTCCACCACAGATTTTGGAAAGGACTATCGCTATTTGATAAGCGGAGACTATTTGATCTTCTATCATCTGGAGGGTCTTGAAGTCCAAGTGGACCATATCATGAATGGCAGACAGGACTATCTCCAAAAACTTTTCTTTGATGAAAACGGAGAGGAAACCGACGAAGAAGAATAACCACCCCGCCCCCGCCCGACCGCCACAGGCCGGATGGGGGCGGTCTTTTTTGCCCCCTCCCACCCTGCGACAAAATCCCCGGGGGGGCTTGGGCTATGATAAAAAGGCCCCCTCCAGCCTATGCCATGTCGTTGAAAAATATTCCATTTGGGATAATCTGTCGAAAACAATACATACAGGAAAACAAAAAAGCCCCTTTCCGGGGCGAAAGGAGGTCTTGCCATGAGCCGTTCCACCGAGATCACAGGACTGCGGGGCCGGGAGCGCCTGGCGGCAGCCCTGCGGGAACAGAGCTACCCCGCCCTCTGCCTCTGCTGGGGCGGGGTGGGGATGGTCCTGGCTATGGGGAAAATATTGGGAGGGAGCGCACCCTTCGGGGTGGCCCTGGCGGCGGCGGCGCCCCTCCCCCTGGTCCTGCCCTGCGCCGTGGGGGGCATCCTGGGGTATCTGGTGGCTGGTGGGATGGAGGTGAGCTTCCCCCTGGTGGGGGCCCTGCTCCTCACCGCTTTGACCCGCTGGACGTTGGGCGCCCGGTGGGAGAAGATGCCCTCCTGGATGGGCCCCGTTTTGGCCGGGGGGATGGTGTTCCTCACCGGGGTGGCCCCCCTCCTCTACCGGGAACCCCTCATCTATGACGTGGTGATGTGGGCCACCCAGGTGGTGATGGGGGCGGCTTCGGCCTCCTTCCTGGAGCGTGGGGTCCGGGTCATCCGTGGCCGAAAAGCCCCGGCGGACCGGCTGGACGCCACCGCCTTGGCCGTCATGGGGGCGCTGTTTCTCATGGGCCTGGATTCCGCCGCCGCCGGCGGGGTGACCCTGGGCCGGACGGCGGCGGTGACGGCGGTCCTCTGCGCCGCCAGGATGGGGGGCGAGGGGCTGGCCGCCGTGGTTGGGCTGGTCTGCGGCCTGGCGGTGGGCTTCGCCACCGGGGACTTCCCCCCGGCCATCACCGTTTACGGCCTTGGGGGGATGCTGGCGGGGATCTTCTCCGCCTTTGGGCGGACGGGGAGCACCTTGGCGTTTTTGTTCACCTACGGGGTCATCAACGCCATGACTGCGGGGAGCCCCGCCGGTTTCGTAGAGGTGGGCCTGGGCTCCCTGGTGTTCCTCATGGTCCCCCTGGGATGGTTCCGCCTGGGGACGGCGGTGATCCGCCCTGCCGCCGCCGACGAGGAGGCGGTAAAGATGGTGGTGGAAGAGCGGCTCCAGGCGGCGGCCTCCGCCCTGCGGGATGTCTCCCAGACCACCCGGGACGTAGCCCGGCGGCTGGGGGACATCTCCGGCGGGGAGCTGAACGCCGTCTACGACCAGGCGGGGGAGCGGCTCTGCCGGGGCTGTCCCTACCGCCTGGCCTGCTGGGAGGAACAGTACGGAGACACCATCGCCGCCCTAGCCCGGGGGATGGGGAAGCTCCGCCAGGGGCGGCCCATCACCGGGGAGGACCTGCTGGACGGCCTGGGCCGGTGCCAGCAGCGGGAGGAGATCGCCCGGTATCTCACCGGGGAGTACCGCTCCTGGGTGAGCCGGGAGGAGGACCGGCTCCTTTCCAGCCGGATGCGGTCGGTGGTCACCGACCAGTTCGACGGCCTGGCCCTGGCCCTGGAGGGGGTGCGGGACTCCATGGGGGAGATCGGGGCCGGGGACCGGGTCCTGGCCGCCAAGGTGAAGGAGTTATTTTTGGATGCCAGGATGGAGCCCCAGGGGGCGGTCTGCTGGAAGAACCGCCAGGGCCGGACCATCATCAAGGTGACGGTGCCCCGGTACAAGCTGACCCGTGCCGTCCCCGCCGAGCTGATGAAGGAGCTGGGGGCCATCACCGACCTGCGGTTCAGCTGCCCGGTCCTCAGCGACGGGGGCCGGTGGGCCCAGTACACCTTCTACGAGCGGGCGCCCTACGCCGCCGAGTACGGGGCCTGCCAGATCACCTCCGGGGGGAACAAGCTCTGCGGGGACAGCTACCGGTTTTTGACCCTCCAGGGCGGGGCGGCCCACCTCGTCCTCTCCGACGGCATGGGGAGCGGCGGCGGGGCGGCGGTGGACTCCACCATGGCGGCGGCCCTTATCACCCGGCTGCTGGAGGCGGGGCTGGGGTACGAGAGCGCCCTCCACCTGGTGAACTCGGCCCTGGCGGTGAAAAGCGGGGAGGAGAGCCTGGCCACGGTGGACGGGGTTCGGATCGACCTGTACACCGGGCAGATGGAGCTGTACAAGGCTGGAGCGGCCCCCACGGTGGTGGTGCGGGACGGGCGGAGCCTGACGGTGGATTCCAACTCGCTGCCGGCGGGGATCTTGACCCAGGTGAGTTTTGAGCGGAGCGAGATCGGGCTGGGGGTGGGGGACCTGGTGATCCTGCTTTCGGACGGGGCGACGACTCAGGGGAGCGGGTGGATCGCCAAGATGGCGGAGGAGGAGAAGCCGGGGGACTTGAACGAGTTTTGCCGGAAGGTGGCGAATACGGCCAGGCTGCGGCGGAGTGACGGGCGGGAGGATGATATTACGGTGCTCTGTTGCAGGTTGGTGAATGCGGGGTGAGGTAAGCAGGCGGTGAAAATCGAGACAGGCAAAGTTTAGGGCCGCCCTTTTTCAAAGGACTGGGCGTAGCCCACG
>CANOCD010000309.1 GCA_947564495.1 uncultured Angelakisella sp.
CCCAGCCTTTCTTCCCTTGCCTCCTCCAGGGTGATGTCCGCCGGGAGGATGCCAAACAGGGAGCGGGCCGCCTCTACCCGGTCCTGGTTGGGGTTGGTTAGCTTGGCTACCACCCGGCCATTATGGGTGATGTAAACGTCCTCCTTTTCTACTAGGAGTAGGTATTTGCCAAGGTTTTTCTCCAATTCAGTTGTTGTGATAGACATGGAGCTCCCTCCCTTCTGCCTTTATTATACCCGGGTCCTCCCGTTTTTGCAAGACTTGACACCGCCCCCGGAAAGCAATATAATAGGTACACCCTTTTGTCAAAGGTTCCCTATACGCAAATCGTTAAATAGCTTAAACATTAAGGTGGTGCAATATGTCCCAACCTATCCTCCAGCTCCAAGAGATCACCAAATCCTTCGGGGAGACCCGGGTCCTCCGGGGGATCAGCATCGAGATATACCAGGGGGAGTTTATCACCTTCCTGGGGTCCAGCGGGTGCGGCAAGACCACCACCCTGCGGATCATCGCCGGGCTGGAGGAGCCCGACAGCGGCCGGGTCCTGCTGGAGGGGCGGGACGTCACCGCCCTGGCCCCCAACAAGCGGGACGTGAACACCGTCTTTCAGAACTACGCCCTCTTTCCCCATATGACGGTGGAGCAGAACGTGGCCTACAGCCTCCGGCTGCGGAAAGCCCCCAGGGAGGAGCAGCGGAAAACGGTGGAGGAGATGCTGGAACTGGTCCAGCTTTCCGGCTACGAAAAGCGGATGCCCTCCGAGCTTTCCGGGGGACAGCGGCAGCGGGTGGCCATCGCCCGGTCCCTGGCCAGCCGCCCCCGGGTCCTGCTGTTGGATGAACCCCTGGGGGCTTTGGACCTCCAGCTTCGGCGGCAGATGCAGGTGGAGCTCAAGCGCCTCCAGAAGCGGCTGGGGGTCACCTTCCTCTACATCACCCACGACCAGGAGGAGGCCCTGAACATGAGCGACCGCATCGTGGTGATGCGGGAGGGCCGCTTCGAGCAGATCGGCACCCCGGCGGAAGTGTACGACCACCCCCGGACCGCCTTTGTGGCCCGGTTCGTGGGCAGCGCCAACATCCTCCGGGGGAGGGTGGCGGCGGATGGCTCCCGGGCGGAGGTGACCGGGGGTTCCTTCCCCTTCCTCCCCGGGGAAAAGACCTTCGCCCCCGGGGACCGGGTCACCGTTGCGGTGCGGAGCGAACAGGTGCAGTTCGAGCCCCTCCGGGCCGGCGGGGAGGGCGTCCGGGCCGTGGTCAAGGAAAAGTCCTTCGCCGGGGGGATGCTCCGCATCGCCTTCGCCCTGGGGGACGGGGAGGAAGTGGTGGCCAGCCGCCACGGCATCGACCTGGACCTCCACCCGGGGGCGGAGGTCCTCCTCTCCTGGGACGCCGCCCTGGCCCCGGTGGTGGAGGAGGACGAGCCATGACCAAAAAGAAGAACGCCCCGGCCTGGCTCATGGCCCTGCCCCTCTACCTCTTCACCCTGGTGTTCGTCCTGGGCCCCCTGGTCTATATGCTGGTCCTCAGCTTTCTGCGCCGGGCCGAGGTCTGGGGGGTCACCGGCCAGTTCACCCTGGATAACTACAAAAACATCCTGGCCCCGGTCTACCTGCGGACCTTCGGGGAGTCCTTCCGCCTGGCAGTGGTGAGCACCGGCATCATCGCCCTTGTCGGATACCCCTTCGGCTACTTTATGGCAAGGCTCCGGGGGCGGTGGAAGCAGGCGGCCATGATGGCCCTGATGATCCCCTTCTGGACCAGCTCCCTTATCCGGCTCTACGGCTGGATCATCATCCTGCGGTCCGGCGGGACCCTGGACCAGCTGCTCATGGGTCTGGGCCTCACCGACGGCCCCCTGCGGATGCTCTACACCTACCCCGCCGTGGTCATCGGCATGGTCTACGCCCTGGTCCCCTTTATGATCCTGGCGGTCTATTCCAGCGCCGAAAAGATGGACTGGAGCCTGGTGGAGGCCGCCCGGGACCTGGGGGCTTCGGCTCCGGCGGCCTTCTTCACCGTCACCTTCAAGCTGACCCTGCCGGGGCTGCTCTCCGGGGTCATCCTCACCTTCATCCCCTCCATGGGGCTGTTCTTCATCGCCGACATCCTGGGGGGGAACAAGGTGGTGCTGGTAGGCAGCGTCATCCAAGACCAGCTGACCCAGGCCCACAACTGGCCCTTCGCGGCGGCCCTCAGCGTGGTGCTGATGCTGCTGACCAGCGCCATGATCTGGCTCTACCGCAGGGTCGCCCACGTCAAGGAGCTGGAGGGCCTGCTATGAAAAACAAGTCCAGATTCCCCCGGTTCTACCTGATCTTTCTCCTGGCGGTGATGTACCTGCCCATCCTGCTGGTGGTGATCTACTCCTTCAACGGCGGGCGGCTGAGTTCGGTGTGGGAGGGCTTCTCCCTGCGGTGGTACGGGACGCTGTTCCGGGACGCCGCCATCTTTGAGGCCCTGGGGAACAGCCTCGTCCTGGCCACCCTCTCCTGCCTTGCCGCCGCCGTCATCGGGACCTTGGGGGCGGTGGGGATGCAGCGCCTCCGCAGCCGGACCACCGGGCCCGTCGAGTACCTTTCCACCCTGCCCATCATGATCCCGGAGATCATCCTGGGGATGGTGTTCATGGCCTTCTTCTCCCTCCTGGGGCTCCCCTTCGGGATGACCACCCTGGTCATCGGCCACACCGCCTTCTGCATCCCCTATGTCTTTATGCTGGTGAAGGCCCGGCTGGCAGGGATGGACCCCTCCCTGGCCGAGGCCGCCCGGGACCTGGGGGCGGGGGAGGCCCAGGTCTTTCTCCACATCACCCTGCCCCTGATCACCCCGGCCATCCTGTCGGGGATGCTCCTCAGCTTCGCCATGAGCATGGACGACGTCATCATCAGCATCTTCGTGACGGGGGTGAGCATCAACACCCTGCCCATCAAGATCTACTCCCAGATCAAGTTCGG
>CANOCD010000310.1 GCA_947564495.1 uncultured Angelakisella sp.
AGGCCCTGATGGGCGACGACATCCCCGCCAACGAGGGCATCAACCGGGCCATCAAGATCATCGCCCCCAAGGGCTGCATCGTCAACCCGGAGGAGCCCAGCCCCATCGGCGCGCAGATCGACTGCCAGCAGCGCATCCCCGACGCCATCTTCGGCGCTCTGGCCCCCGTATTCCCCGACTCGGTGGTCACCGCCGGCAACGGGGCCTGCACCACCACCATCCTGGCCGGCGACGGGGCCATCGGCACCGACAGCGTCTTTATCTTCCACGAGGTCATCGCCGGCGGCGGCGGGGCCTCCCGCAGCTCCGACGGCCTGTCCGGCGTCCAGGTAAACATGACCAACACCTCCAACATGCCCATCGAGGCCACCGAGATGGAGTTCACCAAGATCCTCGCCCGGAAGTACGAGCTGAAAATGGACACCGGCGGGGCCGGCGAGATGCGGGGCGGCCTGGGCATCGAGCGGGAGCTAAAGGTCCTCCAGGACGAGGTGCTGTACACCGGCCTGGGCGACCGCCACAAGTTCCACCCCTGGGGCCTGGCCGGCGGCCAGGAGGGCAGCTCCGGCGCCTTCTACCGGGTGGCCGTCCAGGACGGCTCCGTGACCCAAATGGGCCACAAGACCACCAGCCTCCCCTTGAAGAAAGGGGACGTGATCCGGGTGTCCACCCCCGGCGCGGGCGGCTACGGCGACCCCAAGAAGCGCCCGGCGGAGAAGGTCCTGAAGGACGTGGTCGAGGGCAAGGTGTCCGTCCAGGCCGCCCGGGACCAGTACGGCGTGGCCATCACCACCGACGGGCTCAACTACCAGATCGACCAGCAGGCCACCCAGGCCCTGCGGTAAAGCACCGGCTCTGTATGGGCGGGTATTACCCGCCCGCTTTCACGAAGGACATCCCATAGTCCTTCGGGCGGATGATATCCGCCCCTACATGGCGTCATCCATTCTTAAAATCGCGATAGGTCTAACAATAAAAGCAGAAAGGTTGTTATAATATCATGATTAAGGGTATGCAAGAAGTTATCCAGGTGATGGAGCAGGCCAAGGCCGCCCTGGAGGCCAACGGCGGCCTGAACCAGGTGGTTTTTGTGGCCTGCGGCGGCTCCCTGGCCTCCTCCTACCCCGCCCGCTACCTTCTGAACCAGGAAAGCTCCCTGCGGGTGCAGGGCTACAACAGCAGCGAGTTCGTCAACGCCACCCCCAAGTCGGTGGACAAACACACCCTGGTCATCGCCACCTCCACCAAGGCCACCCCGGAGACGGTGGAGGCCATCAAGGCGGCCAACGCCAAGGGGGCGGTCACCATCGGCCTGTCGGGCTACGCCGACTCCCTCACCGCCCAGAGCGCCAACTACTACATCACCTACTACCACGCCGATGAGTGGTATCAGGACCCCACCCTGGTCCACTGCAACAGCCAGGGCACCGCACTGAAAATCGCCTTCTGGCTGCTGAAGGAGTATGACAACTACGCCAGCTACGACAAGGCCCTGGAGGCCTTCGAGAAGATGCCGCAGCTCTACGGCCAGGCCTATCAGAGCGTGAAGGCCGACGCCGCCAAGTTCGCCATGGCCTACAAGGACGACGCCGTCTGGAACGTGATGAGCAGCGGCGCGGCCTGGGAGGTGGCCTACTCCGACGCCTTCTGCTTCTTCCAGGAGATGCAGACCGTCCACTGCGTCCCCATCCACTCCGGCGAGTACTTCCATGGCGCTTTTGAGACCTGCGACAAGGACCTGGCCATCCTCCTCTTCAAGAGCGTGGGCCGGACCCGCCCCCTGGACGACCGGGCCGAGCGCTTCCTGGAGAAGTTCGGCGGCCACCACTGGATCATCGACGCCAAAGAGCTGGGCCTGGACCAGCTGGACGAAAGCGTGGCCGAGTACTTCAACGCCATGATGATGCACCCCATCTCCAAGCAGTTCATCTCCGCCATGGGCGACGTGCGGATGCACCCCATGAGCTACCGCCGCTATATGTGGAAATTCGAGTACTGATTTTGATGGTTGTTTTTGGAAAAGGTGGGAGTTCCCACCTTTTCTTTTTCCCCGCCCTTGTTATTCCTGAAATTATTTGTTATAATGATGTAACAACATATGATGTATTGGGCAAAAGTTCAAAAAACAGGGGGCATTGTGATGGGAGCCGATCTCAACTATAACAGCAGCGTTCCGCTTTACGCCCAGATCGTGGAGCTGATCCAGCGGGACATTGAAACCGGAGTATTCAACCAGACGGGCCGCCTGCCCACCGAGGGGGAGCTGGCGGAGCAGTACCAGGTCAGCCGCATCACCATCCGCCGGGCGGTGGACGAGCTGGTGGGCCAAAAGCTGGTGGAGAAAAAACAGGGGAAAGGGACCTTCCTCTGCGCGCCCAAGATGACGCGCAGGGTGGACTCCGGACCCATCAGCTTTACGGAGATGTGCGCCGCCAACGGCCTGTCAGCCCACGCCAAAATCCTGGAAGCCGGGATCGTCGCCCCTGATTCCGCCGAGATCAGGGAGACGCTGGCCCTGAAAGCCGGGGAACCGGCGGTGCGCATCCGCCGGCTGCGCTACGCCGGCGAGAGGCCCCTTGTCCTGGAGGACAATTTCTATCCCCTGGAGTACGCCTGCCTGCTGTCCATCGACCTGGAAAAGGATTCCACCTACCGCTACCTCCGGGAGGAGAAAGGCATTGAGCTGCAACGCACCAGTATGCGCCTGACCATCGTCCGGGCGGACAGCAAGCTGGCTAAGCTGCTCCAGGTCCCTAAAAACGCCCCCCAGCTGGAGATGAAAGGCCGGGTGGTCCGTCTGGACGGCCAGACCGTCCACTCCAGCTACCAGGTCGGCTATGGGGAGGATTTTGAGTTCATCATCCGATAGCGGAAACTGCCGTGGATTTGTGTCCCACGGCGGTTTTTTTCTGCCTGAAAATGGGCGCAATGAACCGCCATTTCCATTA
>CANOCD010000311.1 GCA_947564495.1 uncultured Angelakisella sp.
AAGGGCGGGCGGTACAGGGCGCAAGCGGGGGCGCTCCTGCGGCTGGGTGTCGGGCGGGCTCGTTACCGGCCGCAGGTTGTCACTTCGATAAAACAAAGCTAAGAAAGGGAAACTTTGCGCCCTTTCTTAGCTTCGTTGTTTTTTTCTGCGGCCTGGTTTTGATAGACCCGTTTTCGTTTGGTCGTTCGGTCAGCGGCCCGGTCTTTACGCCCGTGTCATGGGCCAGCACCTTGGGGTATTTCGCTCCTGCGGGAGCGACCAGGGGCGTCGCCCCTGGACCCTACCGCCCTTTGAAAAAGGGCGGCCCTAAACTTTGCCTGGCCCGGTTTTTAGCTTGTGCGGGGCTTTACCTTCGCTCTACCTTTTTCCCATTGTGGATGACCTCTATCTTTCCCTTATCCTGTAGCACCGCAATATCCGCCACCGGGTCCCCGTCCACAATCAGCAGGTCGGCGGTCTTCCCCTCCGCCAGCACCCCAACATCCCCCTGCCGCAGACACTCCGCCGCCATGCTGGTAGCCGTCTTGATGGCCTCCATGGGACTCATCCCAACCTTGGTGTACAGTTCCAGCTCCTCGGCCCCCTCCCCGTGGTAGTTGAAGGGCGTCCCCGTGTCGGTCCCGCAGACGATCCGCACCCCCGCCCTGTACGCCTTCTCCAGCCCCGTGTAGTGGGCGGTGGCAAAGTACTGGATCTTCTCCAGCACATAGTCCGGCACGCCCCCCTCCGGCCCGTGCTTGATGGTCCGGAAGGCGCAGAGGGTGGGCACCAGATAGTGCTCCCCCCGGAGCATCATCTCGATCCCCTCGTCGTCGATGAAGCTGCCATGCTCGATGGTCCGCACCCCCGCCCGGATGGCCCGCTTGATCCCGTCGGTCCCGATGCAGTGGGCGGCGGTGAGGACCCCCCGGTTGGCCGCCTCCTCCACCGCCACCCGCATCTCCTCTTCACTGAGCTGGGAGACGGTCCCCGGCCCCGGGGAGTTCCCCCCGCCCGTGGCCATGAGCTTGATGTTGTCGGCGTTGTTTTTCAGCCGGTCCCGGACCGCCCGGCGCACCTGGTCCACCCCGTCGCAGGTCTCCCCGATGGTGTCCAGCTCCACGTCCCCGGGAACGAAATCCCCGTGTCCCCCGGTGATGGAGATGCCCTTGCCGCTGGTCAGGAGCCGGGGCCCCAAGATCATCCCCTCGTTGATGGCCCGCTTCACCGCAAAGTCGGCGGAGGCTTTATCCCCCATGGCCCGGACTGTGGTGAACCCCGCCTCCAGCAGCTTTCTGGCGCAGTCCGCCGCTTTCAGGGCGGTGTAGGTGGCCGAATCCACCAGAAAATCCATGACGCTGGAGGGCTTGCCGTAGAGGGTCAGGTGGACATGGACGTCGATGAGCCCCGGCATCACCGTTTTGCCGGTGACGTCCCGGACTTCCGCCCCAGGGTACTTCGCCGCCTCCTCCGGGCGCCAGGGCCCGGCGTAGAGGACCTTCTCCCCCTCGTAGATGACCAGGCTGTCCGCCAGGGGCTCCGCCGCCAGGCCGTCGATGAGATTCCCGTGCTGCAAGATCGTTGCCATATGCTTCTCTCCTTCCCTACAGGACCGGCAGGAACCAGTCCCTGCCCTTTTCGCTGCTGTACACCAGCTGGCCGCCTTTGTAGACCATCCGCACCCGGCGGAAAGCCTCCAGGTCCTCCTCCGGGTCCCCTTCCATCAGGGTGAGGTCGGCCCATTTTCCAGCTTCGATGGAGCCGGTTTTTTGGTCCACCCCCAGGGCCTGGGCGGGGGTGTAGGTGGCGGCGGTGATGATCTCCCGGACCGGCATCCCGTGCTGGCGCATCAGGACGAACTCGGTTGCCAGGTCGTCCTGGTAGGTGAAGGGGATACCGGCGTCGGTCCCCGCCAGGATGCGGACCCCGGCCCTGTACGCCTTTTCAAAGCCGGAGAAGTGGGTCTCGGCCTGGCGTTTGCATTTTTCCACCACATAGGGCGGGATGCCTGCGGCCACCCCCTTCTGGATGACATACCACAGCCCTGCCATGGTGGGGCAGAAGAAGGTCCCCTGCTTCACCATCAGCTCGATCTGCTCCTCGTCCAGGGTGACCCCGTGCTCGATGCTCTCCACCCCGGCCCGGAGGCAGTTCATGACCCCCTCCTTACCCTGGGCGTGGGCGGCGGTGGGCACCCCGGCGTGTTGGGCCTCCTCGGCGATGGCCCGGATCTCCTCAAAGTTCAGCTGGGGGACCCCGGCCTTCATCCCCCGGGACTGTCCCCCGCCGGTGGCCATGATCTTGATGAGGTCCGCCCCCCGCTTGATCTGCCCCCGGGCGGCCTTCCGGGCCTCGTGGGGACCGTCTGCCTCGATGCCGAAGTCGGCCCCGTGGCCCCCGGTCATGCAGATGACCCGCCCCGGGGCGTAGATCCGGGGACCCAAAAGCCGCCCCTCGTTGATGACGTCCCGCAGGCGGATGGAGACGTCAAAGGCGGTGCCCATATCCCGCACCGCCACCACCCCGCTTTTCAGACAGCGCAGGCAGTTCCGGGCGGCGCTGGCCATCACCGCCGACTCGGTGTTGTCCCGGGCGATCTGGGCCTGCATATTGGGCAGGCCGTCCAGGGCGATGTGGCTGTGGCTCTGGACCCAGCCCGGGGTACAGGCGAGGCCGGTCCCGTCGATGACCGTTTCGGCCTCGGCCTCCCGTACCCCCCGGCCCGTGGCCAGGATGCCGCTTTCGTCAAAGAGGAGGGAGGCTTCTTGTTCCTTCCCGCCCCTCCCGTCGTAGACGGTCAGATGGTCGATCCTTGTAACCATGGAAAACCTCCTTTTTCTCGGGGGAGGGCGCCCGTTTCGGACACCCTCCCCCATGGGAACAACGTGCTATGGCTTAGAGCCTATTCAAGATCTCCAAGTGCGCCGAACGGGCGGGTATTTTTTCGTCCTGCAAGGCACAAAAAC
>CANOCD010000312.1 GCA_947564495.1 uncultured Angelakisella sp.
CCAGCCGGGGCAGGGGGAAAAAGAAAACCACCAAAAAGGAACAGCAGGCCAAAAACCAGCTCTACGCCATCGTCCTCTTTGCGGCGGGCATCCTGCTGTTCGCCGTGGCGGTCATCAAAGGGGAGAACCTCTGGCTGGGCCTCCACAACTTCCTCCTGGGGTGCCTCAGCTGGTGCGCCTACCTGGTGGGGCCCCTGGTCATCGCCACCGCCGTAATGATCGCCACCGACAAGACCGGCTACCCCATGGCCGCCAAGACGATCTCGGCCTCGATGCTGGTGCTGCTCCTCTCGGGGGCCCTCCAGATCTTCCACAAGGACTACCCCAACGGGGACTTCGCCGCCCTGGTGAAGGAGCTCTACGCCCAGGGCCAGGAGCTCACCGGGGGCGGGGTGCTGTCCCTTGTCTTCGGGGTGCCCCTGCTGAAATTCACCAACTTCGTGGGGGCGGCCATCATCATCGTCCTGCTTGTCTTCATCTTTGTGATGATCCTCACCGGTGGGACCCTGGCGGGGCTGATGCAGGGCGCCGCCGCCCCGGTAAAGAAGATCGAGGAAGCCTACTCCTCGGCGGTGGAGACCCGGGCCGCCCGGGCCGAGGAGGCCCCCAAAAAGCCCCCCCGGCGCAGGGAGCCGGACCCGGAGCCGGAGTACATCACCGAACCCGCCTTCCTCCGGCGGCCCTTTGACATCAACGTGCCCATCGACGGGGAGCCCCTGCCCAAGCACGGGGAACGGGCCCCCAAGACCGCCCTGCGCCCCGATCCCCTCCCCCCGGAGGAGCGGGAGCGGCTGGCGGAGGAGACCGCCGGCCTGCCCCGCCAGGGTCCCTACGACATCGACCGGGAGGAAGGGGCCCAGGAGGCCCCCCTCACCCCGGAGGAGGTGGCGGAGCTGGCCGCCGAGGAGCTGCTCACCCAGGCGGTGAGCGGGGCCACCCAGATGGAGCACATCCCGGAGACCCCCGCCGGCAGGCTGGCCTTCGGGGCGGATGTCCCCGCCCCCGCCGCCATCGCCGCCGCCCGGCTGGCCAAGCAGAACGCCGCCCAGGCCCCGGCGGAGCCCGCCCCGGAACCGGAGCCCCCGGCGGAGGAGCCCTTCCCCTGGCCGGAGGACACGGAGCCCGCCGGGGAGGAGGCCCCGGAGCCCTCTCCCCTGCCGGTGGAGGCCCCCGGGGAGGGCCCCCACCCGGACAACACGGTGGCCCCCTCTATGGAGGACCCCGCCCAGCGGGAGCCGGAGCCCCCGGAGTATTCCTTCCCGCCCTTAAACCTCCTGGACGAGCCCCCCCAGGTGTCCCAGACCGACACCACCCGGGAGCTGCGGTCCAATGCCGAGCTGCTGGAGAACACCCTGAAGAGCTTCGGGGTCCAGGCCAGGATCATCGACGTTTCTCGGGGACCCGCCGTGACCCGGTACGAGCTCCAGCCCGCCGCCGGGGTGAAGATCAGCAAGGTGACAGGCCTGGCGGACGACATCGCCCTCAACCTTTCGGCCACGGGGGTCCGCATCGAGGCCCCCATCCCCGGCAAGCCGGCCATCGGCATCGAGGTGCCCAACAAGATCGTGGCCACGGTGGGCATTAAAGAAATGCTGGATTCCCCGGTGTTCCAGAACGCCGCCAGCCCCCTGACCATCGCCCTGGGGAAGGACATCACCGGCAACGTGGCGTTGGGGGACATCGCCAAGATGCCCCACGTCCTCATCGCCGGGGCCACCGGCAGCGGCAAGTCGGTCTGCGTCAACTCCATCATCATCAGCATCCTGTATAAATCCGCCCCGGACCAGGTGAAATTCCTGATGGTGGACCCCAAGGTGGTGGAGCTGGGGGTCTATAACGGCATCCCCCATCTGCTGGTGCCGGTGGTCACCGATCCCAAGAAGGCCGCCGGGGCTTTGGCCTGGGCGGTTGGGGAGATGATGAAGCGGTATAAACTTTTCGCCGAGACGGGGGTGCGGAACCTCCAGGGGTACAACCACCTGGCGGAGGAGAACGGGGACCTCTCCCCTCTCCCCCAGATCGTCATCATCATCGACGAGCTGGCCGACCTGATGATGGCCTCCCCCAAGGAGGTGGAGGACCACATCTGCCGTCTGGCCCAGCTGGCCCGGGCGGCGGGGATGCACCTGGTCATCGCCACCCAGCGGCCCAGCGTGGACGTCATCACGGGGCTCATCAAGGCCAACATCCCCAGCAGGATCTCCTTTGCCGTGTCGTCGGCGGTGGACAGCCGGACCATCCTGGACAGCGGCGGGGCGGAGAAGCTGCTGGGGCGGGGGGATATGCTCTTTTCCCCGGTGGGGGCGCCGAAGCCGCTGCGAATCCAGGGGTGCTTTGTCACTGACCAGGAGGTAGAGCGGGTGGTGACCTTCATCAAGGAGGGGGAGAACCCCAACTACGACGAGGAGGTCCTTCAGGAGATCGACCGGCAGGCGGCGGCCAGCGGGAAGGGCGGGGGTTCTTCTTCTGGCGGCGATGGCGGGGACGAGGGGGAGGACGAGCTGCTGGCTGACGCTATTGAAGTTGTTGTGGAGGCTGGGTTGGCTTCTACCTCTTTGCTGCAAAGGCGGTTGAAGGTGGGGTATGCCCGGGCGGCGCGGCTGGTGGATGAGATGGAGCAGCGGGGGATCGTGGGGCCGTTTGAGGGGAGCAAGCCGAGGCAGGTATTGCTGACCAAGGACCGGTACTACGAGATGAAGCTGAACCAGGGGGACTGACCCCGGACAAGCGCAAGGTAGCAATCGAGACAGGCAAAGTTTAGGGCCGCCCTTTTCAAAGGGCGGTGGAGTCCAGAGGCGAAGCCTTTGGTCGCCCGTCGCAACGGGCGAAATACCCCTAGGCGGTGGCCGTTTGTACGGACGCATGGGCTGGGCCGCTGACCGAATGGTCAAACCAAAACGGGCCTATCAAAACCAGGCCGCAGGAAAAAACAACGAAGCCAGG
>CANOCD010000313.1 GCA_947564495.1 uncultured Angelakisella sp.
GGCGGAAAAGAACATGGAGGGCACCCGGATGAAGGTCCCCGACGAGGAGACCGACGTCATCTGCGAAAAGTGCGGCCGGAAGATGGTCATCAAGCACGGGCGGTTCGGCAAGTTCCTGGCCTGCCCCGGCTTTCCCGAGTGCCACAACACCAAGAAGATCGTCCAGGAGACCCCGGGGTCCTGCCCCGTCTGCGGCAAAAAGGTGGTGGCCAAGCGGACCAAAAAGGGCCGGACCTTCTACGGCTGCTCCGGCTACCCCGACTGCACCTTTATGACCTGGGACCTCCCGTTGGAGGAGACCTGCCCCAGGTGCGGCAGCACCCTGTTCCGGGCCACCGGAAAGGCGAAGCGGATACACTGCCTGAAAGAGGGCTGCGGCTTTGAAAAGGCGGTCACCGACAAAAAGGGGAAGGACAGCGATGAGTGAGGCGGTGGTCATCGGCGGCGGCCTTGCCGGCTGCGAGGCCGCCTGGGCCCTGGCCAACGCCGGGCACCAGGTGACCCTCTACGAGATGAAGCCGGAGCGGTATTCCCCGGCCCACAAGAACCCGGGGCTGGCGGAGCTGGTCTGCTCCAACTCCTTTAAGTCCACCCGGCCCGTTTCGGCGGCGGGGCTGCTCAAAGAGGAGATGGCCCTTCTGGGTTCCCTGACCCTGGAGGCGGCAAAAGAGACGGCGGTCTCCGCCGGGGGAGCCCTGGCGGTGGACCGGGACCTTTTCTCCGCCGCTGTGACCAAAAGGATCTTGGCCTGCCCGGGCATCCGGACGGTGACCGGCCGGGAGATCACCCAAGTCCCGGAGCGAAACGCCGTCATCGCCACCGGACCCCTCACCTCCCAGGCCATGTCCGACGCCATCGGGGCCCTGTGCGGGGAGAAGTACCTGAGCTTTTACGACGCCTCCGCCCCCATCGTGGCCTACGATTCCATCGACCACGAGAGGACCTTCTTTGCCACCCGGTACGGCCGGGGGGAGGCGGACTACATCAACTGCCCCTTTTCCCAGCCGGAGTACGACGCCTTTTACGACGCCCTGGTCACCGCCCGGGCGGTGGAGCTTGCCCCCTTCGAGCGGGACTACTTCAAGGTCTACGAGGGCTGTATGCCCATCGAGGTGATGGCCAAACGGGGCCGGGACACCCTGCGGTTCGGCCCCATGCGCCCGGTGGGGATTAAGGTCCCCTGGACCGGCCACCGCCCCTGGGCCAACATCCAGCTGCGGAAGGACAACGCCGACGGGAGCCTTTACAACATCGTGGGCTTTCAGACCAACCTCCGGTTCGGGGAGCAGGAGCGGGTCTTTCGGATGATCCCGGGGCTGGAGCAGGCCCAATTCTTCCGCTTCGGGGTGATGCACCGGAACACCTTCCTGGATTCCCCACGGCTGCTGGACGGCTGCTTCCGGCTGAAAAAGGGGACGGGCCTCTACTTCGCCGGGCAGCTCACCGGGGTGGAGGGGTACATCGAATCCGCCGCCAGCGGCATCGCCGCCGGGCGGAACCTGGCCCGGGAACTTTCCGGTAAAGAGCCCCGGCCCCTCCCGGGGGAGACCATGCTGGGGGCCCTTTCCCGGTACATCAGCGACCCCGCCGTCACCGATTTTCAGCCCATGGGCTGCAACATGGGCATCCTGCCGCCCCTGGAAAGGCAGGAGCGGAACAAGGAGCTGCGGTACACGAAAATGGCACAGCGGGCCATGGACTCGCTGCGCCGGTATTTGGAGGAGGAAACGGCATGAAGATCATCGTTGACGCCTTTGGCGGGGACAACGCCCCGGCTGCGGTCCTGGAGGGCTGCGCCCTGGCTATGAAGGAGCTGCCGAAGGAGTTTGAACTCCGCCTTGTCCTCACCGGGGACGAGGAGAAGATCCGGGAGACAGCCCGGGAAAAGGGCATCGACCTTTCCGGCCTGGAGGTGGTCCACGCCCCTGACGTGATCCCGGTCTGCGAGGACCCCACCCAGATCCGCCGGAAGTACAAGGACTGCTCCATGGCGGCGGGCCTGCGGATGCTGGCCGACGGGGAGGGGGATGCCTTCATCACCGCCGGCAGCACCGGGGCCATGGTGGTGGGGGCCACCCTCATCGCCAAGCGGATCAAGGGGGTCAAGCGGGCCGCCATCGCCACCCCGGTGCCCAACGCCAAAGGGCGGTACCTGCTCCTGGATTCCGGGGCCAACGAGGTCTGCCGCCCGGAGATGCTCCGCCAGTTCGGGGTGATGGGGGCGGTCTACGCCAAGGAGGTCATGGGGATCAAAAACCCCCGGGTGGGGCTGGTGAACATCGGCACCGAGGACAGCAAAGGGACCGACCTCCAGGTGGAGACCAACAAGCTCCTCCGGGAGACCGATCTCAACTATGTGGGCAACGTGGAGGCCCGGGAGCTCCCCCTGGGGGGCTGCGACGTGGCGGTGGCTGACGGCTTTACCGGCAACGTGGCGCTGAAGCTCACCGAGGGGATGGGGAAGTTCTTCTCCGCCGAGCTGAAGAAGATGCTCTTTGCCTCCCCCCTGACCAAGGCGGGGGCGGTGCTCCTCTCGGGGCAGATCAAGGACTTCAAAAAGCGGATGGACGCCAAGGAGGTAGGGGGAGCCCTGCTCCTGGGCATCCGCCACCCGGTCATCAAGGCCCACGGCAACTCCGACGGCCGGGCCATGATGAACGCCATCCGCCAGGCCGCTGTCTGCTGCAAGAACGACGTGGTGGGACAGATCACCGCCAGCCTGGCGGGGCTCGCCGCCGGGGACGAAGGGGAAGAATGAGGAACAGCGAGATGACTTTGGAAGAACGCATCGGCTACCAGTTCAAAAACAAGAAGTATCTCCGGCGGGCGCTGACCCACTCCTCCTACTCCAACGAGTCCCGGGAGAAGCCGGAGAGCAACGAGCGGATGGAGTTTTTAGGGGATGCTGTCCTCTCTTTGGTGGTGTCCAACTACATCTTTC
>CANOCD010000314.1 GCA_947564495.1 uncultured Angelakisella sp.
CAGGTGAAGTTCTTTTCCATGTCGCTGCTCCTTTCCGATCATTTCTGGTAGACGGTGTAGTCCTCGTACCCAAGACCCTGGCCGCCCTGGCCGGGGCAGGAGGCCCCCCGATGGGAGGATTCCCAGACCCGGTTGACGCCGCAGGCTTGGATTCCGGTGGCGTCCGCCGCCAGGGGAGAGATGTCCGCCCGAAGCATCCACTCGATGCCTACCGGGGCCTCGGCGATGATGTTGCCGTTGGTGTCCACGATCATGGAGTCGCCGCAGTAGACGAAGGCTTCGTCCATCCCCACCGAGTTCACCGCCAGAACATGGACGTTGTTGAAGTAAGCCCCGGCTCGGTTGCTCAGTTTCCAGTATTCCTCGTAGGGGCCCATCCAGTGGGAGACATGGAGGATGACGTTGGCGCCGTTGTGGACCGCCTCCCGCCAGATCTCCTGGTAGTTGGAGTCGGCGCAGATGATGACGGCCAGGCGGGAACCCTTGGGCCCTTGACAGACGCCGCAGGAATGGCCGGGGGCAGTGGGCTCCCAGGGGAGCCAGGGGTTCATCTTCACGTACCGGTGGACGATCTCCCCCTCGTCGTTGATGATGATGGCGGTGTTTTCGATGAAGCCGCCGTCATCGGGCTTGACCCAGGGGTCGAACACCCCCCAGACCCCCAGCTCCCTGCACTTGGCCTGGACCCGGCGGATTGGCTCGGAATCCATCTTGAGGGCCACCTTGATCCAAAGGTTGGGGCACATCCCCTGGAAGCAGCACTCGGGGAAGACGATCATGTCGATGCCGGGAAAACCGGTGACCGCCCGGTCCATAAACTCCAGGATGCGGTCGGTGTTGTAGTCCACGTCCTCCATGGTCTTGGCGCTTTTGGGGGCAAACTGGACCAATACCGCGCTGAGGACGCCGTTGCCGATCTCGGTACCCATAAAACATTCTCCTTTCATTTATTGGCGGCAGCCGCCGCTTTTTTGGTAAAGAACTGAAGGATCAGATAGGAGCCGCCTACCATCACCGTGCCGCCGATGACAAAGACCACCATAGCGGGGAGGGTGTTTTCCACCAGGGTCTCCATGTTGATGGTGGCGATGGTGAGAAAACCGAAGGCCACGTTGTTGCAGATCCAGGGGAAGACGGGCCCGCAGACGATCATAAAGAAAACAATGAGGGTCAGGGGGATGGCCACAGCCGGAAGGGCCCCCAGGGACGGGGCAAGAGCGGCCATGGATACCACCAGCAGCCAGGCTGCGAACAGGCCGAACAGCCCGCCGAAGAGCAGTTCCTTCCAGCGGCGGATGTCCGCCCCCAGCAGAAAGAAAAAGATATTGGCGAAGAACACCGTCCACCCGTGGCCGATCCCCAGGATGATCAGGGCGAGGTTCACCACCATCACCCAGGCCGCGATGCCGGACAGCAGCGCCACCTCTCCCTTGGACATTTTTTTCATCTTCTCGCTCCTTTCTAAAGTTGATACTGTCTGGTTCGATCCATTTCCCCATTGCCGGACCGACCTCTTTATAGATATTTTATATAAAATATTTCAAGAAAACAATTTATATTTTTCTATAATATCCAGGGGATAGGTCAGGACTATCACGACTAAGTTTTTCACCCTGGCAATCCGAAAGAAAAATCTCACCCGTTCCGCCTCCTCCGACAAGATGTCCCCTTGTTTTGGGCTTATACTGATTCTCGGAACCATCGGGGCCCCTGCCGCCGGCAAGCGGCACAGCCCCCGCAAAGGGAGGAGTCTTGGCCTTGGAATACGTGATCTACGGGGACGTGCTGGTGGCGGTGAATTTCATCATCGACCTGGTCATCCTCCGGCTCTGCCAGCCGCTCACCGGCATCCGCCAAAAGGGGCTGCGGCCCTACCTGGCCGCCGCCGCCGGGGGGCTCTGCTCCATGGTCATCTTCTTCCCGGCCGGCTCCTTTTTGGTGGACCTGCTCATCCGCCTGGGCTTTTCCTTTGTGGTGGTGTCCATCGCCTACGGCCGCCAGAAGCCCCGGGTCTTTCTCCGCCTTTTGGGGGTGTTCTACGGGGTCAGTTTTCTGGTGGCGGGGGTGATCCTGGGCCTGTGGCTCCTCATCCCCCAGGGGGGATGCGCCTACCGCAACGGCATGATCTACCTGGATCTGGACCCCCTCCTCCTCATCGGCTCGGTGGCGGCGGCCTACCTCTTTGTCCGCCTCTTCGAGGGGATCTTCCACTGGGGCCGGGGGATGGGGGAGCGGTATCTCTTTGCCGCCCAAAGGGGGGAGGCCACCGTCCTTTTCACCGCCCTGGCGGATACGGGGAACCGCCTTGCCGAGCCCTTCTCCGGCCTGCCCATGGTGGTGCTGGAGGAGGAGAAGGGCCAGGAACTCCTCACCCCGGAGGAGCGCCGGTGGCTGGAAAGCGGTATGACCTCCGGGGAGCCCCCGCCTGGCCTGCGCCTGGCCCCCTATCGGACCATCGGGGGGAAGGGGCTGCTGCCCGCCTTCCGCCCCCAGAGCCTCCGGGCCAGGGTGGGGGACCGGTGGGTGGAGACCGACGGCTACCTGGCCCTGATGCCGGAAAAGAGGGGGCCCCGGGACTGCGACGGGGTGTTTCACCCCAGAATGATCCAGCTGGCGGCGGAGGACGCCGGAGAGAGAAAAGGGGGAACGATCCATGCGGGAAATTAAGAAGTGGTGGGGGAAAGGGCTGTTCCGCCGCCTGATGGACCTTCTGGTGGGGGAGGGGGAAAACGGTGTCTTTTACATCAACGGCCCGGAGACGCTGCCCGCCCCCCTCAGCCGGGAGGAGGAGGAGAAGGTGTTCACCCTTCTGGAGAGCGACACCGCCAAGGCCCGGGAGGAGCTCATCGTCCACAACCTGCGGCTGGTGGTGTACATCGCCCGGAAGTTCGAGTCCACCGGGGGGGGCATCGAGGACCTGATCTCC
>CANOCD010000315.1 GCA_947564495.1 uncultured Angelakisella sp.
AGCAGGCTTAAGTCTTTATATAAAACAGGCGGCGGTGTGCTCGCAGTCCGGGGTAGCGGCGTAGCCGGTGAGGGTGCAGTATTTCAGGGCGATGACACTGGAAGACCCGGCGAAGTCCTTGGGCTCCAGCCCCTCGTGGACCCGGGACATGACCTCCTTCCAGAGGAGCGGGGGCGGGTACTGGCTGTAAACGACGGTGTTGGGGATCTTGCGGCCGTAGCTGTCGTAGATGAGGTTCCCCTCCTCGTCCCGCTGGAACTGGTCGTCGTAACCCACCCAGCAGACCCCCACATAGTATGGGGTGAGGCCCACGAACCACTGGTCCACGTCGTCGTCGGTGGTGCCGGTCTTGCCGGCCACGGGGATGCCTCCCCCCAGGTTGGCGGCGGTGCCGGTGCCCGGGCCGGCGTTGACCACCCGCTGGAGCAGCCGGTTCATCACGGTGGCGGAGTCATAGTCCATCACCCGCTGGGGGGCCTGGCGGTTTTCCAGCACCACCTTGCCCCGGCTGTCCAGCACCCGGGTGTAGCAGTAGGGCTGGGTCCGCAGGCCGCCGTTGGCGTACATCTGGTAGGCCCCGGCCATGTCCAGGGGGGTGATGCCGTTGGTCAGGGAGCCCAGGGCCATGGGGCTGTAGGCGATGTCCATCTCGGAAAGGCTCTGGACGTTGAGGGTGTCGTGGAGGAAGTTCCAGCAGGCCCGGGGGGTGAGCATCTGGACCAGCTGCACCGGGACCATGTTGCAGGACCGCTGGATGGCCTCCGAGACGGTCATAAAGCCCTTGAAGTTGCCGTAGAAGTTCTTCGGCTTCCAGTCGGGCTGGCCCTCGTCCTGCTTGATGACCACCTGCTTATCCTCGATGAGGGTGGAAAAGTTGATGAGGTCCTGCTGGATGGCCAGGGCGTAGGAGGTGATGGGCTTGATGGTGGACCCCGCCTGGCGGGTGGTGTCGGTGGCCCGGTTCCAGATCCGGGCCCCCTCCTTGACCCCGGTGCCCCCCCGGAGGGCCACGATGCGGCCGTTGGGCTCGGTGATGACAAAGGCGGACTGGGGGTTTTCCTCGTTTCTCACCGTGGGGAAGTCATAGGTCTCGTAGACCTCGTCCAGGATGTCCTGGACCCGGGTGTCCACGGTGGTGTAGATGCGGTAGCCGCCGGAGAGGAGCATATTCTCCGCCTCCCGGTAGGTGATGCCGTTCTGGGCGGCCAGGTCGTTGATGACGCACTCGATGGCGTAGTCCACAAAGTAGCTCTGGTCGTAGTTGACCATCTTCTCCTTGTTCTCGCTGGCAAAGACCAGCTCCCGGTCCAGCTCGGTCTCGTACTCCTCGTCGGTGAGCTTGCCCTGCTCGTGCATCATAAAGAGGATGTCGTCCTTGCGCTTGAGGTTGTTTTCCAGGCCGTTGTTCTTTTCGGTGTTGTAGAAGGGGTTGTAGTAGGTGGGGTCCTTGGTGATCCCCACGATGGAGGCGCACTCGGCCACCGACAGCTCGCTGACGTCCTTATCGAAGTAGAGGTTGGCCGCCGCCTGGATGCCGTAAGTGTTGTTGCCGAAGGAGACCAGGTTCAGGTAAGTCTCGATGATCTGGTCCTTGGAGTAGCGGCGCTCCAGCTTCAAAGCCCGGACGATCTCCCGGGCCTTCCGCATCACGTCCACTTCCTTGTCGTCGGTGATGTTCCGGGTCACCTGCTGGGTGATGGTGGAGGCCCCGGGGGTCCCGTCGTAGAAGGTGAGGAAGGGGAGGTGGAACTTATGGCCCACCAGGTTCACCGTGGCCTTGATGGTGGTCACCCAGTCCACCCCGTTGTGCTCCCAGAACCGCTTGTCCTCCACCGCCACGATGGTGTCCAGCAGATTCTCGGAGAGCTGGTCGTAATCCACCCAGATCCGGTTGCCGTTTTCGGAGGAGAGCCGCTGGAGCTCGATCCACTCCTGGGTCTCCGGGTCCTGGGCGTACATGAAGGTGGTGTACTCCAGCCGCTTGGCGTCCAGGTCCAGGATGTACTGCTCGTCCTCCAGCATATCAAAGGCGTAGATGGTCAGGTAGCAGGCCACGATGCACCCGGCGATGATCCCCAGGCAGATCAAAGCGGCAAAGGCCCGGAAGATATGCCCCACCGCCGAGCTTTTCTTTTTCTTCTTGCGGCCCCGGCGCTCCCCGGAGCCTTTGGGGGCCGGGCGTTCCTCCTCCCGGGGGGCTCGCTCCCGCTCTCTGTCGTATTCTCTCATGCCCAAAACCTCCGTTTCTTGAGGTGTCCTTTTTATCAATACGAGGCAAGGCTCCCTCCGGCGTCAGGCCGAAGGGCATTACCTTGTTTATTATAACACACTTTGCCGTGGAAGTGTTACTTTTTTTTGAATGTTTCCCCAGGTTTTGGTCCATACTCAAAGCGTTCCGAAAATCCTGCCGCCCCGGCCCAAGCGGGACGGCCTTCCAGGAGGTGTCCTTATGCTGAAACGATACGCCGCCGCCCTGGCGGTCATCGCCCTGGCCATCGCCGCCGGGGCCGCCCTGGCCCTGGTCCCCCGGCTGGACACCCTGGCCCCGCCCCCGGCCCTCCAGGCGGAGAAGGAGCCCCTCCCCCAGGCGTCCCTCGCCCCCGCCGGAGAGGAACCGGAGCCCCCCTCCCAGACCGTGGCGGAGGAGGACCCGGGGTATCTCCTGGGGGAATACGGGGGCCGGGTCTCGGTGCTCTCCCCCGCCACCCGGGAGCCGGAGATGATCTTCGACATCTACGTGCGGACCCTGCCCGAGGCGGACCAGGCCCTCCTCCAAGAGGGCATCCGGGTAGAGACCTACGAGGCGCTGACCCGGCTCATCGAGGACTACATCAGCTGAAATCGTCATCAGTTCCCCAAAAAAGATACAGTTTATCACGAAGGCGTCGGGGAATAATTTTTTTATTTTCTTTAGTTCAGTGTTGG
>CANOCD010000316.1 GCA_947564495.1 uncultured Angelakisella sp.
AAAGAGCTGAAGATGCCGCCCAGAGTGGCCCCGGAGAACCAGTAGAAGTGGTCCAGGAGGGTGACGAAGAACATGAACCACCCCCGGTCGATCCCCTCCGGGATGCGGGCGGTGTAGTTGATGGAGAAGCTCTCGTCGCACATCCCGAAGATGAGGTACAGCTTTTTGAGCCCCGTCCCCTTGTACCGGTCCAGCATGGAGATGCCGTAGAAGATGTGCCGGGCGTTGACCATCAGGGTCATCACCAGGGCCTGGAGGGGGTCAAAGGCCCCCAGGAGGAGGTTGGCCGCCACGAACTCCATCGACCCGGCGAAGATGAAAAGGCTCATGAGCATGGGATACCAGAAGGAAAACCCCAGGGTGTGCATATAGATCCCGTAGGTCAGCCCCAGAAACCAGAACCCGGCGAAGATGGGGATGGTGTAGGGAAAGGCACAGCGAAAGGCCGCCCTTATGGTCTCGTGCTTGGTCCGCAAAGGAACTCCCTCCCTCCGGTTTTTCCTTGGCTCGTGGATGTTGCTATATTTTAACAGCTTTCCCGGACGGCGTCAAGGGAGATGGGAAATTATGGGAAAAGGGAAAGCCCGGAGGTCCGCCCCCGGGCTGCTGTTTTATTCCACCGGGGCGATGGCCCCGCTTTCGTCGGCGGCGTAGACGGCCAGGACCTCCCGGTACTGCTGGCCCAGGGCGTCGGTGGATTCCATGACCAGCTCCAGGCGCTGGCCGGGGGCCAGGGGGTACTCCCCTTCTAGGGAACGGCTCAGGTCCAAAAAGGTCCCCTGGTCCTCGGGGCGGCCCAGGTCAAAGGGGAAAGCCGCCGCTTCTTCCCCGTCGATGTACACCGCCGCCCGGGCGGACACGGCGTAGTTTTTCACCGGGATGCCGATCTCCCCGCCGTGATACCAGCACTCCCATTGGACAACGCCCCGGAAGGCCACCTTCCCCTGGGAGACCGAGGTGGTCCCCTGGTAGAGGGAGATGGCGTGGAGCCGCAGGCTGTCCCCGGGGCTTTGGAGGGTCGCCAGCCGGCAGAGGGTCCGCTCCCCTGTGGCCACGTCCAGGAGGGAGATGGAAACGGCGGTCTCCCCCTCCCAGGGGATGTGGGCCTCCGCCTGGAACACCGCCCCGCCCGCCGCCTGGGCGGGCAGGCTCACGGCGATGCCGTCCTTTCTGGTCAGGACGAACTCCGCCGTCATCCCCTCCCGGAGGCTCTTGGGGGTGGCGGACAAAAGGCTGGCAAGGGTCCGCTCCTCCAGGTCGTAGCCCTGGAAGGAGATGTCCCAGTCCGCCAGCAGCTGGTTGGCGGCCTCCTCCTCGGGGGTGGGCTTGGGAACGGTGTTGTCCTTGTATTTCAGGTTGATGATCTCGTAGTTCATCTGGCTCAGGTCCACCTCCAGCCCCCGCAGCCGCCACTGGGTGTTCCTGGCGTTGTAGACGGAAACCCAGAGGATGAGGACCAGGGCTGGGACCATGACCCCGAGGGGCAGATACATCGTCCACTTTCTCTGCTGTCTGCGCTGCTGCCGCTCCTCCCCCAGGGCGGCCACCATCCCCTCCAGGGCGTGGAGCCGTTCCTCCAGGCCGGGGGGCGGCGGGGGCGTTTCCCCCTCCCCGGGGGCGGCGGGCCCCTCCCCGGCGTCCTCCTGCCGGGGGGATTCCGGGGGGCGCACCCCCAGCAGCCCGTCCACCGTCACCCCGAAGAACCGGGCCAGCTGGATGAGTTTATCCACCTCCGGGATGGCCGCCCCGCTCTCCCACTTGGAGATCGCCTGGCGGCTCACCCCCATCTGCTCCGCCAGCCCCTCCTGGGAGAGCCCCCGCTCCCGCCGGAGCTCCTGTATCCTCCTACCCAGATCCATGGCCTTCGCTCCTCTCTTTCGCTTCTGCGGACCGTGTCCTTCTCCTATCCTACCCGAAAAGAGGAACAAAAGCAACCAACCGCCATTTTCCCCCTTATTGCAACCATTGGTTGCCTACGGCCTAGCGGCCTAGACCTCCCATTTCTCCTGGACCGGCTCCCGGTCGTCCCGGTCCTCCCGAGACCTGCGCCCCTGGTCCTCGCCCCAGAGGAGCCGCAGGCCCAGCACCACCAGGGAGACCGCCACCAGCAGGACCCAGAGGATGTTGGGGTCCGCCGCCCGGTGCCAAAGGGGCGTTCCCCCCTGGGGGAGGTCCTCCTGGGTGACCCGGTGGGGCAGCAGCCCGGGGAAGTCCGCCCCGGGGGTCCCGTCCTCCCCGAAGGTCACGGTGTCCCCCTGGGACTTGGAAGGCGCCTTGGGCTTGGCCGCCTTTTCGCTCTTGCTGGCGGGGGGCTTGGGCGCCTTGGAGGCGGGCGGTTTGGACGAGGCGGAGGGCTCCGGCGGCAGCTCCTCGGGGAAGGCGGGCTCCTCCTCCGGGTCAACAAGGGCCGGGCCCCAGTCGGGCATCCGGTCCTGGTCCTCCTCCTCCCAGGGCTCCCAGCCGGGGGGCTCCTCCCCGGGGGACTGGGAGGCCGCCCCGTTCCAGGAGCCGTTCCAGTCCTCCTCCCAGTCCTGCCAGCCGTTTTCTTCCGGCGGCGGGGCGGGGGCCTCCTCCGGGAAGGCAAGGGAGGCGGGAGGCTCCTCCTCCCACTGGGGCGGGAAGTTCCCCTCGGTCCCCCAGGCCACAGCGGCGGCGGTCCACAGCCCAAGGAAGAAGCAGGCCAAAAAGGCCCCTGTCATCCCCTTTTTCATCGTCCCCGCCCCTTTCGGAAAATTTTTCCTTTTTTTCTATTTTATTCCATTTTCCCCCGCTTGACAAGGCTTTTCGTCAAAACGCCCCTTGGGGAGCCGGTTTGCCCCGCCTTTTTTGACCGTTTTGGGAAGAAATTCCAGCCAGGTACTGGCTTTTTCGTCCGGACTGTGTTATACTGGTCCTGTGATCTTTGCCGGGAAAGGATGGTGC
>CANOCD010000317.1 GCA_947564495.1 uncultured Angelakisella sp.
ACTTGTAAGCCATAAAGGCTGGACTGCGTTTTTGTGCCTTGCAGGACGGAAAAATTCCCATCTGTTCTGCGTAGCAGACGTGCCCGAAGGGGCGTAGCCCCGTCAGGGCTGGCGTACTTGGAGATCTTGAACAGGCTCTAAGCCCCCGCAGGACCGGAGAAAGGAGCCCCCGCCATGCCCCAGCCCTTGGACCGAACCCGCCGCCCCGCCCTGGAGGACCTCTCCGCCCTGGTCCGGAACCCCGTCTTTGACGCCTTCTGCCAGGAGGTAGCGGAGACCTGGCAGTGCGCCCCAGTCATCGAATACAGCGGCTGCTCCATGGAGCCGGGGTGGAATGTCAAGTTCCGGAAAGCGGGGCGCTCCCTCTGCACCGTCTACCCCCGGGAGGGCTTCTTCACCGTGCTGGTGGTGGTGGGCCAGAGGGAAAAGCCGGCGGTGGAGGCCATCCTGCCGGACTGTTCCCCCGAGCTGCGGGACCTCTACCACGCCACCCGGGAGGGGAACGGCCAGCGGTGGCTCATGGCCGACCTGGAGGACCAGGGGGACCTCTACCGGGACCTGTTCCGCCTCATGGACATCCGCCGCCACAGCCGGTGACAATAATACAGCGCCCGCCGGTCCCCTTTTTGGGGGCTGGCGTTTTTGCTGTCCGACCGATCTGAGAAATTTTTCCCTCCCGCCTGGGAAAAACTGATGCAATCCTTTCCGCTTTGTGGTAAACTATAGGTATCTGTCATTTCCCCGCCATCCCGGCGGTATTCCAAAAACGAGCAGGAGGCGTGTCCCCATGGAAAAGAAAAAGTTCTACATCACCACCCCCATCTACTACCCCTCGGATCACCTGCATATCGGCCACAGCTACTGCACTGTGGCCACCGACACCATGGCCCGGTACAAGCGGCTCACCGGGTACGACGTCATGTTCCTCACCGGGGCGGACGAGCACGGGCAGAAGATCGAGGAGAAAGCCAAGGCCGCCGGGGTCACCCCCCAGGAGTACGTGGACAAGATCGTGGCCAGCTTCCAGGCCCTGTGGAAGCTGCTGAACATCTCCAACGACCGGTTCATCCGCACCACCGATGACTACCATGTGGAATCGGTGCAGAAGATCTTCAAGGCCCTCTACGACAAGGGGGACATCTACAAGGGGGCCTACAAGGGCAAATACTGCACCCCCTGCGAGGCTTTCTGGACCGAAAGCCAGCTGGTGGACGGCAAGTGCCCCGACTGCGGCCGCCCCGTCACCGACGCCGAGGAGGAAGCCTACTTCTTCCGGCTCTCCAAGTACGCCGACCGGGTGCTGGCCCTCTACGACGAGCACCCCGAGTTCCTGACCCCCCAGTCCCGGGTCAACGAGATGAAAGCCTTCATCAACCAGGGCCTGGAGGACCTCTGCGTCTCCCGGACCAGCTTCACCTGGGGGGTGCCGGTGACCTTCGACCCCAAGCACGTGGTCTACGTCTGGGTGGACGCCCTCTCCAACTACATCACCGCCTTGGGCTACGGCAACGACCGGTACGACGACTACGACCGGTACTGGCCCGCCGATGTCCACTTTGTGGGCAAGGAGATCGTGCGGTTCCACTCCATCATCTGGCCCGCCATGCTGATGGCGTTGGACCTCCCCCTGCCCAAGCGGGTGTACGGCCACGGGTGGCTGCTGCTGGGCGGGAGCAAGATGGCCAAATCCAAGGGGAACGTGGTGGACCCGGTGTTCCTCTGCCAGCGGTACGGGGTGGACGCCATCCGGTTCTTCCTTCTCCGGGCCTTCCCCTTCGGGTCGGACGGGGCCTTTTCCAACGAGACGCTGATCTCCACCATCAACTCCGACCTGGCCAACGACCTTGGCAACCTGGTGAGCCGGACGGTGAGCATGGCCACCAACTACTTCTCCGGGACCCTCCCCGCCCACCGGGCCGCCGAGCCCCTGGACGAGGAGCTCATGGGGATGGTCCGGGCCCTCCCCGGCCTCTACACCGCCCAAATGGAGGAGTTCGCCTTCCAGAACGCCCTGGGGGAAATTTTCAAAGTGGTGAGCCGGGCCAACAAGTACATCGACGAGACGACGCCCTGGATCTTGGCGAAAGACCCCGCCAAAGCCCCCCGGCTGGCGGCGGTGCTCTACGACCTGCTGGAGGCCATCCGGGTCTGCGGCATCCTCTTAAAGCCCTTCATGCCGGAATCCGCCGAGAAGATCCTGGATCAGATCGGTGCCGTGGAAGGGGAGCGGAGCTGGGAGAGCGCCCAGCGGGCCAACGGCCTCCGGGACGAGGTCACCGTCTGCAAGGGGGAGATTTTGTTTCCCCGGATCGACCTGGCCAAAGAGCTTGCCGAGCTGGAGGCCCGGCAGGAGGCCCAGAAGAAGGAGGCCGAGGCCAAGGAGAAGGGGGCCAAAGTGGAGCCGGTGGCGCCCCAGATCGTGGTGGACGACTTCTTCAAGACCGACCTGCGGGTCTGCAAGGTCGTGAAGTGCGAAGCGGTGCCCAAGGCCAAGAAGCTGCTGAGGCTGGAGCTGGACGACGGCATGGGAGGGCGGCAGATCGTGTCCTCCATCCATCCCTGGTACGAGCCGGAGGAGCTGGTAGGGCGGAAGATCATTGTCATCGCCAACCTGAAACCGGCGAAGTTCTGCGGGGTAGAGTCTAACGGGATGCTGCTGGCAGGGGACGACGCCGATGGGAATTGTAAAGTGATCTTTGCGGACGACCTGCCGGTAGGGGCCCGGCTGGGATAAGCACAAGGTAAAAATCGAGCCAGGCAAAGTTCCGCCCAAGCGACCGCCAGGCGGCCCTCTCCTGCTGGCAGTCTGCACAGCCTTTCCTCTGACACGCCAGGCTGTGCTCCTGATTGCCAACGCTTCGGTTTGTCGTTAGGCTGTGACCCTTTGGGCGTGCGCTCTTTGGACGTGCATCCTAGGA
>CANOCD010000318.1 GCA_947564495.1 uncultured Angelakisella sp.
AGGCTTCGCCTCTGGACTCCACCGCCCTTTGAAAAGGGCGGCCCTAAACTTTACATGGCCCGATTTTTACCTTGTGCTTGTCCCCTTGAAGTCAACCGCCCCCTTGTCTCGTACTATCTCCTGTACGAAAGATTTCCGCCCCACCCAAAACAGAGGAGATGACGCCCTATGCCGGAACTCAAAGAACTGGAACCCGCCGCCACCACTACCGCTGAACCCACCCCTCCCCCTGCCCCCAAAAAGCCCCGCAAAAAACGCAAACTGGGCAAGTGGATCGTCCTGGGAGTATTCGCCGCCCTGGCCGCCTTTCTGGCCTACAACGCCATGAAAGCCGCCGGAGCCAAGCCCCTCATTACCTACGACCAAGCCGTGGCCAAAAACATCGACGCCACCCTCTCGGTCTCGGGGACCATCACCCCCAGCGACACCCGCAGCTACTTCGTCCCCGGGTCGGTGAAGGTCGCCCAGGTGAACTTCAAGCAGGGGGACCGGGTGAAGAAGGGGGACGTCATCGCCACCTTCGACCTCTCCGACCTCCAGCGGGCGCTGAAAAAGGCGGAGCTGACCCTGGAAAACGCCCAGCTCCAGTACGACGACACCATGGAGGACCTGGACAACTCCACCCAGGAGCTCTACGACATCAACAAGGAGATCCGCCGCCTGGAGGCCCGGGAGACCACCTACAAGCTGGCCTATGATTACTTTGACCGCTACCCCACCAATGACGCCGAGATCGACGCCATCATCGCCGCCCACGACCACGGGGAGGGCTCCGGGGAGATGTACGACGCCTGGCAGGACATAGTCAATGAACTGGCGGGCAAGATCGCCAACCGTGCCGCCCTCCGGGGGGCGGACATGAGCGACAACAACCAGAAGGTGTTGGAGAACAATCTGGAGCTCCAGAAGCTGGAGTACGAGGAGGCCGCCAAGCTGGTGAACGAATCCAAAGGCGGCATCGTGGCCGAGTTCGACGGCATCATCACCCAGATGAACCTCACCGAGGGGGCCGCCGTCTCCACCGGCATGGACGCCGTGGAGGTGGCCTCCACCGAGGGCATCCTCCTGCGCTTTTCGGTGGGCAAATACGACGTGGACCGGGTGGAGCTGGGCCAGACGGCGGAGGTCACCTTCGGCACCAAGGAGCTCACCGGCGCCGTCACCCGCCTGGACGGGGCCGCCACCACCGAGACCAGCAACAACACCACCTCCACCGTCCTCAAGGGGGATCTGACCATTGAGGACCCGGACCAGGTCCTCAAGCTGGGGATGGACGCCAACGCCAAGATCCTCACCGCCCAAGCCTTTGACGCCGTTTCGGTGCCGGTGGAGGCGGTGAAGGTGGACCGGGACGGGGACTACGTCTGGACCATCACCCCCTGCACCGAGGAGAAGGCCGCCGAGGCGGGGCTCTGGGAGCTCCACAAGCGGTACATCAAGACCGGTATCTTCGATGACGTGAACATCCAGATCCTGGAGGGGCTGGAGCTGGGGGAGAAGGTCTGCGCCACCCTCCCCGCCGATCCCGCCGAGGGGGCCCAGGTCCAGGCCATGCCTATCGGCGCCGCCGCCGAGGCCGCCGCCCAGGAGGCCCCGTCCCAGCCGGAAACGGAGGGATAAGGCCATGATGCTGGAAAATCTGAAGATGGCCGTGGAGAGCATCAAGACCAACCGGATGCGCTCCTTTCTCACCATGCTGGGGATCATCATCGGCATCATGTCGGTGATCATCATCCTCTCCGCCGGGACGGGGGCCAAAAACTCCATGCTGGCCTACGCCGAGGAGATCGGGGCCACCACCATCAACCTGATGACCACCGGCAACGCCGAGATGAGCGACACCTTCACCGACGAGGACCTGGCCGCCCTGGGGGAGCTGCCGGGGGTCACCGCCGTTACCCCGTTGGTGAACTGCTACGGGAATATTGAGTACGGACGGAACAGCAACTTCGGCTACATCTACGGCTGCGCCCCGGGGTTCCGGGCCATCCAGGGGGTGCAGATGGTGTCGGGGCGGTTCTTCAACGAGGACGAGTACAACGCCGAGCGGCCGGTCATCGTCATCGACGAGCCCACCGCCATCCGCTTCTTCGGCAGTACCGACGTGGCCGGGCTGGAGATCGACGTCACCAGCTACACCCGGGACCACCCTGTCAACGCCAAGGCCAGGATCGTGGGGGTCTGCAAAAACCCCAACGCCAACGCCTTTTACGAGGGGATGACCTCCACCACCTATATGCCCTGCACCTATGTCAACCGGTACTTCTACGAGGGGGATATGACGGTGGGGGATGTTTACCTCAAGGTGGCGGACCCCAAGGAGAAAGAGACCATCGGGGCCACTGCCATCAGCCTGGTGGAGGCCCGGCATAATGCCCGGGGGCGGGACGCTTATACCCTGTACGATATGCAATCCCAGGTGGACCAGATGAACCAGATGATCGGGATGATCCAGACCTTTGTGGCTGCCGTGGCCGCCATCAGTCTGTTGGTGGGGGGTATCGGGGTGATGAACATCATGTTGGTGTCTGTGAGCGAGCGGACCCGGGAAATCGGGATACGGAAGTCGCTGGGGGCCAAGACGGGGGTGATCCTCCAGCAGTTTTTGACCGAGGCGGCGATCTTGTCGCTGTGCGGGGGGTTCATCGGATTGGGGCTGGGGTATTTGGGGAGCTTTGGGATCTGCGCCCTTGTGGGGGTGCAGCCGGCGTTTGATCTGGAGACGATTTTGCTGACCATGGCGTTTTCGGCGGGGGTGGGGATCTTTTTTGGGATCTATCCGGCGAGGAAGGCGGCGAAGCTGAGCCCCATCGAGGCGTTGAGGCATACCTAGGCCAAGTACAAGGTAAAAATCGAGCCAGGCAAAGTTTAGGGCCGCCCTTTTCAAAGGGCGGTGGAGTCCAGAGGCGAAGCCTT
>CANOCD010000319.1 GCA_947564495.1 uncultured Angelakisella sp.
CACCCTCCCCCATCCCGGGGGAAAGAGCGGGGGCCTTTTTGCGCTACAGGATGATACAGATGAGCCCCGAGCACCCCTCGTTGATGATCCGCTCGGTGGTCTCCTGCATCTTCATCCGGGCGTCGGAGGGCATCCGGTACAGCTTGTTGTGGAGCCCCTCGTTCACCAGCTCGTGAAGGGATTTGCCGAAGATGTTGGACTCCCAGATCTTGCCCGGGTCCTCCTCGAACTCCTTGAGGAGGTAGTGGACCAGCTCCTCGCTCTGCCGTTCGCTCCCCACGATGGGGGCCACCTCCGTCGTGATGTTGGCCTGCATCATGTGGATGCTGGGGGCGCTGGCCTTGAGCCGCACCCCGTACCGGCCCCCCTGCTTCATGATCTCCGGCTCCTCCAGGGTCAGCTCCTCCAGGCTGGGCATGACGATGCCGTAGCCGGTGGCCGCCACCTCCTCCAGGGCGCCGCTGATCTTGTCGTACTTGCGCTTGATGGCCGCCAGCTCGATCATGCAGGGCAGCAGGCCCTCCTCCCCGTCGATCTCAAGGCCGGTGGCCTCCCCCAGGATGCGGTAGAAGAGTCCGCCGGGGATCTCCAGGCGGCACCGCAGGCTGCCGCTCCCCAGGTCGATGGAGGAGATCCGGGCCTCGGTGATGTTCTCGCACTCGGCCAGGGAGGCCACCGCCCGGGCGGCCCCCTCGATGCGGTCCAGGGCCTCCCCGCAGAGCCGGGCCTGCTGGTAGATGGACTTCTGGAGCCAGTGGTCCTTTTCCAGGTTCATGATCCAGGCGGGGAGCTCCAGGGCCACCTCCTTGACGGGGAACCGGTAGAGGATGCGGGTCAAAATTTCCCGGATGTCGTCCTCGTCCAGCTCCAGGCAGTTCACCGCCACCACCGGCACCTGGTACTTCTCCTCCATGGCCTGGCGGAGCTCCCGGCTCTTTGGGCTCTTGGGCTGGACGCAGTTGAGCAGGATGACGAAGGGCTTGCCGATCTCGGCAAGTTCCCCGATGACCCGTTCCTCGGCCTCCTCGTACTCGGCCCGGGGGATGTCGCTGATGGAGCCGTCGGTGGTGACCACCAGGCCGATGGTGCTGTGCTCGGTGATGACCTTCTTGGTGCCGATCTCCGCCGCCATGTTGAAGGGGATCTCCCGGTCGAACCAGGGGGTCATCACCATTCGGGGCTGCTCGTTTTCGATGTACCCCAGGGCGCTGGGGACGATGTACCCCACGCAGTCGATGAGCCGCACCTGGAAGGAGGCGGTCTGGTCCACCGAGATCTTCACCGCCTCCTCGGGGATGAACTTGGGCTCGGTGGTCATGATGGTCTTGCCGGCGGCGGACTGGGGCAGTTCGTCGGTGGCCCGCTCCCGCCGGGCGTCGCTTTCGATGTTGGGCAGCACCAGGGTCTCCATGAACCGCTTGATGAAGGTGGATTTGCCGGTGCGGACCGGGCCCACCACCCCCACGTAGATGTCCCCGTCGGTGCGCTTGGCAATATCCTGGTACAGTGTGGTTTTCTCCATATCGACCGCCTCCCTTACAGCACCGGGATGAGGAGGACCCGGCGCTGCTGGCCTTCGGTCTCCTCGGGATTTTCCCCGGTGATCTTATCCATGTTGGTGTTGTACCGCTTGGCGATGTCCCAAAGGGTCTCCCCCGGGTCCGCCAGATAGAGATACAGGCCGGGGGCGGCGGCGTCCTCCCGGGGGGCCTTTTCGTCCACCTGGACCTCGTCCAGGAGCACCGCCCGGACCTGGCTGGAGAGGGTGCCGGTAAGCTCCAGATCGCAGCGGACCTCCAGGCTGTCGTTGGAGGAAAAGCTCCAGGCGCAGCCCTGGCAGACAAGTTTGCCTTCCAGGAGGGCGCCCTCCTCCTCCCAGGGGAATTTCTTCGAGACCTCCAGCGTCTTGTCAAAGTAGTAGAGCTGGCCGTCCTCCATCTTGGCCAGCATGGCCACCGTCACCTTGCCCTCGGCCACGGGGCCGCCGCTCTCCCCCCGGACGGTGAGGGTGACCCCCTCGCACCACAGGTCGATGACCGCCTCCGCTTTTTCCGGCAGGGGCACCGTCTCCTTGCAGGGGATGGCCTCCCGGAGGGTGTGGCAGACCCGGGTGAGGGACGCCGCCCGGGTGCGGAAGCTGCACTGGTTCTTGGTGGAGTAGCAGTCGGAGCAGAACCGGGCGGTGTAGGGGAGCCAGCCCCGGACCCAGCTTTCCACCGTGGCGTCGATGGCCAGAAGGCGGTACTCCCCGTCCTCGGCGGCGGCGGGCTCGGCGGTGATGGAGGTCACCTGCTGCCAGGCGTCGCAGAGGCTCCCCTCCCCCAGGCCCTCCAGCTCGCAGATGGCGCTGGTGGGCAGGGTGTAATCCAGCTGGTCAAAGCCCCCGCCGGCGCACTGGTAGAGGATGTGGACCCCCAGCTCCCCCCGGAGCACCGCCTTGCCCGCCACCTGCTTGACCTCGGTGACCCGGGCGGCGGCTCCCACCCGAACGACAGAAAGGATGGGGGGCTTGCCGTGGGCCAGGTCCACCTTTTCGGTGACCCGGCTTTCCCGGACGCACTGGCCCAAAAGCCGGGTGGCCTCGGCCTGCTCCCGCTTCAGCTGGAGGCCCATCCCCTCCCCCTCGGCGATGGCCTGGTCCTCCCGGCTGCCTGTCGCCTTGACGGTGAGGACCAGCGCCCCCCGGATGTCCAGCCGGCGCTGGTTCACCGCCCGGCAGTTGAGGTAATCCACCTGGGCGGAAAGGGTGAGGACCGGGGCGGGGTGGTCGGCCTTCATCTCCACGATGCGGGAGAAGGGGACCTTGTACTCCCCCCGGGCCACCCCCTCCCCGGTGGAGACGTAGTAGACGGTGATCACCGCCATCCCCTCCAGCTCCAGCTTGCCGGGGCTGGC